>CABQCN010000254.1 GCA_902462635.1 uncultured Oscillospiraceae bacterium | reverse complement strand
CGGGAAATACCGGAATTAGCTTGCGGCCCGATTTAAAAACATCTGACTCGGAATCCCTTATAAATGATGTAGGTTCAAAATATAGGTTCTTGTCGAACACCTCAGGAAGCCTATCAAGCATCTGATGCTGCAATTATATATTCAAGTTTGCTAAAAATCAAGTATAAATTTTACCAGGATTCAAATACAAACAATTTCATTTTCCAGTCCGTTGCCGCGTAAAATACTCGTTACGGCAGCAATATAACGCGACGGAAATTCCACGCTGTAAGAGCAGGTTTTTCCCTCGATGAGACGCTGCGGCGTCGGAACGATCGTCCCGTTAATTTTACTCCGACGGAGCATACCCAAAATAGCGGCCGCCTGATTCTGCGTCCGCGCTATGCATAAACATCTCGTCATTCCCAAGTCCACACCTCCGAATATTATTCCATTATGCTGTATAGTATTCGAAGGTCCTCCTCAGTTGTGATTTTTATATTCAGTTTATCGCCTTCGACCAGAAAAACATCCCCGCCGTTCTGTAAAATGAGCGCAGCGTCGTCCGTAACATCGGCGGCGCCGCGCAGCTCGCAGGCCGTATGCGCCTCGTGGATCAGACCGAGCCGGAAAGACTGCGGCGTCTGTACATGATAGAAGAGTTCGCGGTTCGGGATGCGATGGATTTTATTTCCATCTATGGAAACCGCGATCGTATCATGGCTGCGGATCACCGTCTCGCACGCCCCTTTTTCCCGTGCGGCGGCGATATTGTCCGTTATGATCCGCTTTGAAACATTCGGGCGCGCTCCGTCGTGGATCAAAACGATATCATCCGCTCCGCATGTTTCTATCAATTTTCCAACGCCGATTCTGGAAGATTCGCGGCGCGTATCCCCGCCCGCGGCAATCCAGGCGATTTTCGGAATATGATAATCATTTACGATTTTTTGGGTAAAATCGATGCTGTCAGCCGGGCAGATGATGCAAACCGCGTCGATTTCAGGATGCTTGGCAAACGCCGCAAGCGTGTAAACCAGGATCGGTTTTTCTTTATATTCTATAAATTGCTTCGGCACCGGGGTTCCCATGCGCGTTCCCCTTCCGGCCGCAAGAATCAAAGCAATGTTCATCTCGGAGCCCCTTTCTTCTGTTATACAGTATTATACAACTTTTCAAAACATTGTCATCCGAAAAATTTTCCGGCGCAGACGGATCGAACGGAACGGTTCAATCCATAATACTTCCATGCGACGACCCACTATGGGACCGATATTTTTACTACCGTCCCACAGCTTTCGTAAAAACGGGCGGAATATTGACTTTGGATATATTTGGTCTTATTATTAGAAAGGTTCAATTTATATTTTTATAAATATATAAGTTTTTAATATAAAATATATGTTCGAAAGGAAAAATTTTATGGCTGTAATCAGAACGAGATTTGCCCCGAGTCCTACGGGATTCATGCATATCGGAAATTTAAGGACCGCATTATACGAATATCTGATCGCACGTTCCCAGGGAGGGCGGTTTATCTTGAGAATCGAAGACACCGATCAGGAACGGTATGTGGAAGGAGCTTTGGATGCGGTTTTTGAGACGCTTCGTCTCACCGGAATCACGTACGACGAGGGTCCGGGCGTCGGCGGTGATTACGGTCCTTATATCCAAAGCGAGCGCCGCGAGATTTATCTGGAGTATGCGAAGCAGCTTGTAGAGAAAAAAGCCGCGTATTACTGTTTTTGCACGAAAGAACGGCTCGAATCGCTGCGGGACAAAGAAGGCGCCGCTTTCCAATACGACAGGCATTGCCTCTCGCTGACGCAGGAGGAAATCGAACGGAATCTGGCGGAAGGCAAGCCGTACGTCATCCGGCAGCTCGTACCAAGAGAGGGCAAAACAACCTTCAGCGATGTGGTTTACGGAGAGATCACGGTCGAAAACGACACGCTCGACGACCAGATCAAATCCGACGGACTGCCGACTTATAACTTTGCAAACGTGGTAGACGATCATCTCATGGAAATCACGCACGTGGTCAGAGGCAACGAATACCTCTCCTCCACGCCGAAATACAATATCCTATATCAGGCATTCGGGTGGGACATCCCCGTCTATATCCATCTGCCAAGTATTATGAAAGACGCGCATACCAAGCTTTCCAAACGCAACGGCGACGCCTCCTTCCAGGATCTCGTACAAAAGGGATATCTGCCGGAAGCGATCCTCAATTATATCGCACTGCTCGGCTGGAGTCCCGGCGGCACCCGCGAATTCTTCACGCTCAAAGAGCTGGAAGAGAATTTTACCATTACAGGCCTCAACAAATCGCCATCCATCTTCGATATCGAAAAGCTTCGATGGATGAACGCGGAATATATCCGCAACAGCACGCCGGAACAATTCCAGCAGCTCGCGCAGCCGTACATCGCGCAGGCGCTCGGCGGCAGTGATCTCGATATCGGTAAAATATCCGCGCTCATTCAGCAGAGGACGGAAATTTTAACGGAAATCCCGGACAAGGTCAGCTTCTTAAAAGCGCTGCCCGCGTACGACACCGCGATCTATTGTCATAAAAAAATGAAAACGGATAAACAAAACTCGCTGGAGAACCTGCAAAAAGTCTCCCGGTATTTTACGGAACACGAACAAAGCTTGCGCGCCGACTGGAATTCCGCACGGCTTTATGGAGCGCTCTGCGGCCTCGCCGCAGAGACGGGCGTTAAGAACAGCCAGATTCTTTGGCCCGTGCGTACCGCACTCAGCGGCAGGGAGGTCAGTCCCGGCGGCGCGACGGAACTCGCGGAAATCCTGGGATATGACGAAACGATGCGCAGGCTCGCGGCAGGCATCGAAATGCTCAAAACAGAAGGAACGGAATAAACATGGAAGCAAACAATAATTTTATACACGACATCGTCGAAAACGACATCAAGGAAGGCGGCAGATATTCCGGAAAAACGATCTGCACTCGTTTTCCGCCGGAACCGAACGGATATCTGCACATCGGGCACGCCAAAGCGATCTGCATCGACTTCGGAACGGCAGAAAAATACGGGGGCTATTGCAACCTCCGCTTCGACGATACGAATCCGAGCAAAGAAGATACGGAATACGTGGACGCGATTATGAACGATGTCCGCTGGCTCGGTTATCATTGGAAAAA
>CABQCN010000253.1 GCA_902462635.1 uncultured Oscillospiraceae bacterium | reverse complement strand
ACAGAATACGTGGCTCCCGATCGTGACAGAAATGGGAAGCGTTTTGATCCATTTGTTCGTCGCCGTTTTGGGATTGTAATAATAAAGGCAGCCGTACGTCGGATCCCAGCCGTTCATTGCGTCCCGCGCGGCCTGGTAGGACGTAGAATTCGGCGAAAGATTGATCTGCCCGTCGGCAACGACGTCGAAAGCGCCGGCTTGGTAAACGACGCCGGCTACTGTTTTCGGAAAACGGGAATCCCGCACCCGATTTAAGATTACCGCGCCGACAGCGACTTGTCCGGCGTAAGGTTCTCCCCGTGCTTCGCCGTAAATCGCACGCGCAAGCAGGTTCAGATCGTTGGACGAAGACCCGGAAGATCCGGAAGAACCTGAATTGGAAGAACTGGAAATTCCCATTGCAGAAAGCGTATTCGTACCGGCGATGCCATCAACGGTAAGACCGTTTTTTCTTTGGAAATAGCGAACGGCTTCTTCCGTAAGCTTTCCGTAGATTCCATCGACGGATCCGGTATAATATCCCCAGTTTTTCAGCTTTTTCTGGATATTTCGCACTTCGGTTCCGGTGGAGCCGCGTTTTGACAGAACATCGGAAATGTCCGTAGCCGTATACGCGGAACCGGCGTCTTTGCTTTTTATATTCAAATGATACAGCGCGACGGCTGCGAGGGATAATACGATCACTGCGGTGAGTACCGCGGCGATATACGTCACATCCCGTTTTTGTTTTTTATTTATGGATTTATCTTTCAATTTTAACACCTCAAAATCAATAAAATATACTTTGATATTTTCGTCATTATTTTGTGTTGGTAAAAATAAATCCATACAAGAAAAATTTGGCGATTTTTCGGCCGGTTTCATATAAAACAAAATAGAGGATATAATACGGACAAGTGGTATTCCATTTTGAATGGATATATGGTAAACTTTGCTAGGTAAAATGGTTGGAGGAGTCTGTCATGAAAGAATATGATTATCTGATCGTCGGCAGCGGGCTGTTTGGCGCGGTATTTGCCCACGAAGCGATGAAAAAAGGAAAAAAGTGCCTGGTAATCGAAAAGAGAGATCATATCGGAGGCAATATTTATTGCGAAAATATCGAAGGCATCACCGTACACAAATACGGTGCGCATATTTTTCATACGGACAATCGGAAAGTTTGGGAATACGTCAATGATTTCTGCGAATTCAACAGATATACCAATTCTCCCATCGCAAATTACCGCGGCGAAATTTACAACATGCCGTTCAATATGAATACCTTTCATCAATTATGGGGCGTCGTTACGCCGGCGGAAGCGGCGCGTAAAATTGCGGAGCAGCAAGCCGCGGTGCAGGGCGAACCATCCAATTTGGAAGAACAGGCGATCCGTCTCGTCGGCACGGATTTATACGAAAAACTCGTGAAAGGTTATACGGAAAAGCAATGGGGCAGGGATTGCAAAGAACTCCCGGCTTTCATCATCAAAAGGCTCCCCGTACGTTTTACGTATGATAATAACTATTTCAACGACCGATACCAGGGAATCCCGGTAGGCGGTTATCCTAAAATCATAGACGCGCTGCTAGAAGGCGCGGATATCAGGCTGCGCGTGGATTTTAACGTTACGGCAGAAAACCGTGCGTATTACAAGAGCCTGGCGCGGAAAACAGTTTATACCGGTACGATTGACACGTATTTCGACTATCAATTCGGCGCTCTCGAATACCGGAGTCTGAAATTCGAAATGGAGACGCTGCATCAGGAAAATTACCAGGGCGTAGCGGTGATGAATTATACCGACCGGGAAACGCCGTATACGCGCATCATCGAACATAAACATTTCGAATTTGGAACGCAGCCGGACACGGTGATCACGAAAGAGTATCCCGCTGACTGGACACCGGGAAGGGAGCCGTATTATCCGGTCAACGATGCAAAGAATCAGGAGCTGTATCAAAAATACGCCGCAGAAGCGAGAAAAGAACGAGATGTGATCTTTGGCGGCCGTCTGGCAGAATATAAATATTACGATATGGACAAGGTTATTGCGTCCGCTCTGGACGCTGCCGCCGCGGAGGGGCTTTAATGGAACTTCAAACGCAGAAACCAGGCATCAGTGTCATCATGCCTGTATATAACGTAGAAAAATATGTAGGAAAAGCGATCGAGAGCATCCTTTCCCAGACAATGGATCATTTTGAATTTCTGATCGTCGACGATGGCACGCAGGACAGAAGCGGCGTGATCTGCGATGAATATGCTGCGAAAGACAGCAGAATCCAGGTGATCCATAAAGAAAACGGCGGTGCGCCGAGCGCCCGCAACAAGGCTATCGATCTTGCAAAAGGAAAATATTTCTATTTTATGGACTCCGATGATTGGGCGGAACCGGGGATGCTGGAAGATATGTACCGGCTTGCGGAAGCGCATGAGGCGCAGCTCGTGGTGACAGGCTATTATATTGATACGTATTACAGCGACACGGAAAAATTCACACAGATCCAGACTGCGGAGGATGCCGTTTACGAAACGCAGGAAGCGTTCCGGAAAAACGCCTGGCTGCTGTTTGACAGGAATCTGCTTTACACGCCGTGGAACAAGCTTTACCTGGCCGAATACGTTTTGAAAAATAAGCTGTATTTTCCGACGACGTGGATGGACGATTTCCCGTTCAACCTTTCCGTCCTCCGCGATGTGGAGAAGGTCGTATTTTCTTCCCAAACATATTATCATTTCATGCGCGCCAGAGCGGAGAGCGAAACCGCAAAATATAAAAGCAACATGTATGAAAAACGCGAAGAAGAACATACCTGGATGCTCGATCTCTACAGCCACTGGAACATCCGCGACGCCGCGAGTATGGAAATGGTTTACAGGCGCTACGTAGAGCGGATCGTAGGCTGCATCGAAAATGTGACGAATCCCAACTGTACGCTTTCCAAACGGGAACGCAAAGCTGAAATCCGTAAAATTCTCCAGAATCCGCGTATCCCGGAAGCGCTTTCTTACGCGCGTCCGCGTTCAAAGTACATGAAGCTCCTGCTGCTTCCGGTAAAATGGAAGAACGTCACGCTTTGTTACCGGGAAGGCGTGCTGATTTCTGCGATGAAGCGCAGGCATGTGAAAACATTTGCAAAGCTGAAAGCGAATCGCTGACAGGGAGGCTGTTATGGAGCACAGGAAGAGAC
>CABQCN010000252.1 GCA_902462635.1 uncultured Oscillospiraceae bacterium | reverse complement strand
TCCGTGTCGGCGGGGTTTGCTGCGGATCTCACGGATCCTGCAAAACTTGCAGTCTGGAATACTGTGCAGGAAGCGATCGGATCGATCCATATGCCGATCCTGAACGGCGCCGTTACCCCGGCCTATGCGGATTACGCCTATGCGTACGGGAGCTCGGCAATCGCCATTACCAATGATGGAAAAATAATCCTCAGCGCCAATGATGCGTATAACGCAGGCGGCAGCGCCGGATTGCAGTTCCGGCATATGGATGACTTCTGGGTCACGAACCTGAACGTGAAAGATATGCTGCTTCTGGACGGCGGCGGCTCCACCAGTATGGTGGCGAATCTCGGCAGCGGCTTACAGTTTCGCAATCATGCTGCGGATTCCTCCGGGCAGAGAAGCGTTGCAAATACGATGCTGCTGATGGCAAAAAACGACAATCATATTAATACGTTCGATTATCCGTCCGCAGCGGGCGCCGCAAACGCGCCCGTCGCCGTATCCGCGCAGCGTACGCTCGGCGATACGGCGGGACTGTACATACAGGGCTGGTCCGTACACGGGCGCGGCATCAAGGGGTATCAATACAGAATTAACAACGGTCAATGGCTCGATTTGAACGCGGAATACAGAGCGGACGTAGCGGCTGCGGTAAGCGCTTACGATTGCGATCTGAATGCGTTCAGGGGAACGGTTCCGATTGCGTCGCTGCCGCTGGGTACGCATCAAATATCGATCCGCGGCATCAACGGTAAAGACATTGCTTATGAGATCGGAAGCATCCATTTGAATATCGTCGTATCTGCCGGCGATGTCGGAACTTATCGCAGTCATATCGATACGTTCGACGCAGGAAATGAAAACGGTAAGGTATCCGCGTCGGCAACCGTGACCTTTGGCACACCTTCTTTCCTTTTAGAAGGATGGACGCTGAACCAATACGGCGTTACGGATATTTATTACACGATAGACGATGGAATGCCTGCCGCCTTCTCTTCCGTATGGTCGCGTGCCGACGTCCTTGCTGCCTTTCCGCAGTATGCCGCGGCAAACAGCGAACGAAACGCCTTCCGCGGCAACCTGGAGATTGCCGGACTTTCCGTAGGAACACATTCCGTAAAAGTATATGCGAAAAATTCCAGAGGAGCAATTTATGTTGCGGCCGAAATCAGCGTGAATCTTGTGAACAGCGGAGATTATATCAATACGCTGGATTCTTTTGTAGGGCAAACGATGGGAAACGCCGTCGTTTCTGCCGAAACGACGGCGGCGTACGGCACGGAAACATTATATGTCCAGGGATGGTCGGTCAGTATGGCCGGGACCGTTTCCTTCCAATACAATCTCGATGGCGGCGGCTGGGCGGCGCTGCCGGGGCATTACAGGAGCGACGTTGCGGCGGCTACGCCGGGATATTCCGCCGTATGTAATGCGTTTGCCAACGATATGGATATCTCAGGTCTTACCCGGGGACTCCATACGCTCCTGATCCGCGCATATACGGCCGGAGAAACGTATTACCAGGTTGCAAAGATTACGATCCGGATCGAGTGAGAAAGTTTTCTGCTTGCATTTGGGCAGAATATTTGTTATAATACCAAGCGCTGTTGAAATACACACGGCTTTGGATTCGTGCGGCGTTGGCATTCTACAGAAATGCTTCCGCAGGAAAGAGAAGAAGCCGGAGGTTACAAAACAAAAGGAGGAAATTTTAATGGCAGTAATATCAATGAAGCAGTTGCTGGAAGCCGGCGTGCATTTCGGCCACCAAACGAGAAGATGGAACCCGAAAATGGCGGAGTACATTTTCACGGAGAGAAACGGGATCTATATCATAGATCTGCAGAAGACGGTCAAGAAAATCGATGAAGCGTATTATTTTCTGGCCGACGTCGCCCAAAAGGGCGGAGAAGTGCTTTTCGTGGGAACGAAAAAGCAGGCCAAGGATTCTATCGTAGAAGAAGCCGAACGGGCGGGACAGTATTATGTCAACAACAGATGGCTCGGCGGAATGCTCACGAATTTCAAAACCATTGAGAAAAGGATTGAAAAGCTCAATAAGCTGAACGATATGGAAGAAAAAGGCATCTTCGAGCGCCTTCCCAAAAAGGAAGTCATCAAACTCAAAGCAGAGCGCGATAAGCTGGAGAAGAACCTGGGCGGAATCAAAAACATGAAGAAGCTGCCGGCGGCGCTTTTCGTCGTTGATCCGAGAGTCGAACGCAATGCCGTTCAGGAAGCAAAAAAGCTGGGGATTCCTGTCGTTGCGATCGTTGATACGAACTGCGACCCGGATGAAATCGATTATGTCATTCCCGGAAACGACGATGCGATCAGAGCGGTCAAGCTGATTGCCGGCAAGATGGTCGATGCGATCATCGAAGGCAGAGAGGGCGATGCCGGCGTTTCCGAATCGGCGGAAGAGTCGGATGTGATCGAGGAAGTCACGGAAGATATCGCAATTACAGAGGAGGTATAAGGATGAACGTATCTGCAAGTATGATAAAAGAACTGAGAGAAAGAACGTCCGCAGGGCTGAACGACTGCAAGAAAGCGCTGACGGAAACGAACGGCGATATGGACAAAGCTGCTGATTATCTCAGAGAAAAGGGTCTTGCTGCCGCGGCGAAGAAAGCCGGCAGGGTCGCAAGCGAAGGAATCGTGGAATCGTATATTCACATGGGCGGAAGAGTCGGCGTGCTTCTCGAAGTAAACTGCGAAACGGATTTTGTCGCAAGAAACGAAGTCTTCCACAGCTTTGTCAAAGATGTGGCAATGCATATCGCGGCCACGAATCCGCTTTATATTTCCAAAGAAGACGTTCCGGCGGAAGACATTGAGAAAGAAAAAGCCGTATTGAAAGCACAGGCGCTCAACGAAGGCAAACCGGAGAAAATCGTCGATAAGATGGTGGAAGGCAGAATTTCTAAATTCTATGAAAATTACTGCCTGCTCGAGCAGCCGTTCGTGAAGGATCCGGAAAAAACGGTCGGCGAGATTTTAAACGGTCTGATCGCTACGATCGGCGAGAAAATCACGGTAAGGCGTTTTGTCAGATATGAAAAAGGCGAAGGCCTCGCGAAGAAAGAAGAAAATTTTGCGGACGAGGTCATGAAGCAGCTCAAATAACCACCGCGTTCGATTCGGGGCTTTGCAAAAAGCCCTTTTTTTTGAATATTTCTATCTACACGGA
>CABQCN010000251.1 GCA_902462635.1 uncultured Oscillospiraceae bacterium | reverse complement strand
TACATAACAATTGGCACAGCCTGGGCTGATTTTCGTGCAGCCGTGCCACGGGTTCCACGACGACAAACCGTTCACGCTCCTATCCATGATCCGTTTCATTTTAACACTGCGTAGAAATCTGTCAATATTGCCGCCGCCGCGCGATCTGTGCTATAATAATAGGGCATGTATGGAATTGGATAAATTTTAAAATAAAATTCGGGAAGGGTTCGATGGCATGGAACATAAAATCAAACGGATAGATCCGCAGCATATGACGATCCGCGGCGATCTCTGCCGGCGCATCAATTTAAACTACGCGCGTCTGGAATCAAAGCATTACAGACCGGAACATATTTTCGGTGCCGATCAAAGCGGCTGGCCCGGCGATTGGGAGGGACGCACGATTCTCGCGCTTGTCAAGCTGCAAACGGTGACGGGCAGAGAGCCAGCCTATTTGCAGCGGATCCTCGACCTGCTTCCCCGCAAGCTCAACGGCAAAGGATATCTCGGCCCCGTACACGGGATCGATCCCGAAACGGGATTCCCGATCTTTGACGAGCAGCAGCTCTCCGGCCACAATTGGCTTCTGCGCGGTTTGCTGGAATATTATCTTCTGTCGCAGGATGACGCGGTCAAGAAAATGGCAATGCACATCGTACACAACCTTTATCTCCCGCTGACGGGTCATTATTCCACTTATCCGAAAGATCCCGCGGAGCGCAGCGGCGGCGGCCGGTACGATGGCAACATCAGCGGACGCGTCCGTAACTGGTTTATTTCCACAGACGTCGGCTGCGCGTTCATGTGCCTCGACGCGATATCGCAGGCGTATGAGATTTTCGGGGATCCTACCTGTAAAATGCTTGCGGATGAAATGATTTCTTCCCTGCTGGCGATCGATCTCCTGGCCGTGAATATGCAGACGCACGCCACGCTCTCGGCGACCCGGGGTATTTTACGCATGTACGGCGTAACCGGCGATGATTTTTATCTGGAAACGGCAAAAAAGATATTCGGGACGTATACCGCCTGCGGTATGACGGAGAACTATGCGAATATCAACTGGTTCGGCCGGCCGGATACATGGACGGAACCGTGCGCAATCGTAGATTCCTGCCTCTGCGCAATGGAACTGTACCGATATACGCTGCAGCACGAATATCTTGCGCTCGCCAACAGAATTTACCGCAATGCGCTCTGCTATGCGCAGCGTATGAACGGCGGTTTCGGCTGCGATACCTGTACGGCAGCCGGCCAGAAAATTCTGCGTCCGCATGCCAAAGGCCTGAACGAAGCGTTCTGGTGCTGTACGATGCGCGGCGCGGAGGGGCTTTCTTACCTCGGACAAAACGCCGTGTATTACAGGGAAGCGGCCGATGGCAGCGCGGAGACGATTTACGTTAATTTATTCGAGGATATCGACGTTACAGAAGAAGAATTCGACTTGTGCATACGTTCGTCTTATCCGGATCAGGGGTCCGTTTCGATCCGCATCCTGAATAAAACCAATCATCAGATTCATTTGGTTGTTTACAACCCTGTAAACAATACCCCCTTTACATATGAGGCAGAACCCGGCCCGTTGTTATTCCGGCCGAAAATTTCGATTCTGCCTGTCTCAGACGGCAAACGGATCTGGTTTGGGGATTTGATTTTAGGGATTAAAGGAATCTGTCAAGGTAATGAAATTGACATTCCCGATCTGAACAAGCTCGAATATATTGGCAGCGGAGCGTATAAATATATAGGGACGGAGTATATCCTGCAGCCGCTCACGGATATGGCGGATCTGGAATATGAAGAAACACTGGAAGAAAGCAGGCAGATCCTATTTTGAAAAAGCGCCGGTATTTCGCATACGCGTTATCTTGTATCTATCTTGCCATCCTCATGGTGCTGGTGAAGCCGATCGCCAATTCCTATGAAGTCATGGGCGTGGACGTCGCCCGATATCAGGGGGCGATCGACTGGAACGCGCTTTCGGAACAGGGCGTCTTATTCGCGTTTATCAAAGCCACCGAAGGCAGCGGCCATGTAGACGTGCGTTTTCAGGAAAATTGGAAAGCTGTGGCGGAAACTTCCATTCTGGCTTCCCCCTATCATTTCATGAGCTATGACAGCGGCGGCGTTACGCAGGCTGAAAATTATATTTCTACCGTCGGCAGGCGTTCGGGCATGCTGCCGCCTGCAGTAGACGTGGAATTTTACGGTAAATATTACCGGTCCCCCATGGATCCTGCGCAGGCGCGCGTGATCCTGCGGAACCTGCTGGACGCCTTGGAGGCATTCTACGGCGTGAAGCCTTTGATTTATGCGACGCGCAGCGCTTACGCCTTGTATATCGCGGATCATTTCGATGAATATCCGCTCTGGATCCGCAATGTTTATTACCCTCCGCTTCTGGACGGAATTCACAACTGGACCTTCTGGCAGTATTCCGACCGCGGCCGGTTATACGGGCATGAGGGAACGCACATCGATCTGAACGTATATAGGGGAACTTTGGAAGAACTGGAGGCACTTACCGTAAAATAAATATTTGCGCGTCATTTTTTCAGCTGCGGATCTGTCCGCTGCCGTTGATGACATATTTTACCGTTGTCAGTTCTTTCAATCCCATGGGACCCCTTGCGTGCAGCTTTTGGTTACTGATGCCGATTTCGGCGCCGAAGCCGAATTCGAAGCCGTCCGTAAAACGCGTTGAGGCGTTGACATATACGCATGCGGCGTCCACATGGTCCTGGAAGTACCGCGCTTTGTCATAATTCTTCGTGACGATCGCTTCGGAGTGGCCCGTGCCGTAGGTGTTGATATGTTCCACAGCTTCCCGGCAATCGCTGACGATCTTGACCGCCAGAATCAGGTCGTTATATTCCGTTTCCCAATCTTTGTCGTTGGCGTGTTTTAAAAAGGTCCGATCCGCCGGAACGCCGCATTCTTTTAAAATTTGATACGATTCGTCGCAGCAGCGCAGCTCCACGCCTTTTGCCGCGAGCAGTTTGGCTGCGAACGGAAGGAACGTCCGGGCGATCTCCCGGTTTACGAGCAGCGTTTCCGCTGCGTTGCACACCGACGGGCGCTGTGTTTTGGCGTTGACGACGATATCGCATGCCATTCCAAGATCCGCGTCGCTGTCCGCATAAATATGGCAGTTCCCGGTACCGGTCTGGATCACCGGCACGGAGGCCGTCGAGACGACCTTTCGGATCAGGCCCGCGCC
>CABQCN010000250.1 GCA_902462635.1 uncultured Oscillospiraceae bacterium | reverse complement strand
CAGCCAGGTAGCGGAACCGGTGTACCAGCTCCATCCGCCGCGCCCGACGTTGCTGCCGCTGTAAATATCGGCAGCTACCGCGTACGGTTCCGTTTTGTACCGCACCGCCTCCAGACGGGTACGCGAATGGTTGACGGGATTGAGCATTTCCAACAGACGGCGGCCCTTTTCTGCAAATTCCGGATCGGTTCTGCCGACGCGGAAGAACGACCTGGCCAGCCAGATCGCCGCATGCGTATACTGCGCGCCGTTTTCACGGATCCCTGGCGGATAAGAGGCGATATACCCCACGTCCCGGATCGAATCTTCCGTAAAAGGCGGGGTCAGCAGCTTGATAACGCTGTTTTCGGCATCTACGAGGAACCGCTCGGCGGAAAGCAGGGCAGTTTTGCTCCGCTCTGTATCGCCATATCCGCTGAGCACGGACCAGGATTGCGCGATAGAATCGATCATACATTCTGCGGACGACGAACTTCCCAGAATTTTTCCATCGTCGCAGAACGCGCGCAGGTACCAGCTGCCATCCCAGGCATTCTTCTCGATCGACGCGGCGATTTTATCCGCTTCCGCCAAAAGCGCGTGGCGATCCAGTTCGCAGGAAGGAACGGACAGAGACATTTTACAGACCGCCCGGATACAATCGCAAAGGAACCAGCCGAGCCAGACGCTTTCTCCTTTCCCCCGGATTCCCACGCGGTTCATGCCATCGTTCCAGTCCCCGCCTTTCATAAGCGGGATACCGTGTTCCCCATATACCATGGCATGTCTGCAGGCAAGGAGGCAATGCGCGAATAAAGTATCCGTATGCGTGGAAATTTCCGGAATTTCATAGCGGTCTATTTCATTCGGTTCCAACGGCTTGCTGCGTAAGAACGGAACTTGTTCGGTAAGGATTCCGGTATCGCCCGTTACTTCCGTGTACCGGTATGTGACGTAGGCCAGCCAAAGCAGGTCGTCGCTGTATCTGCTGCGGATACCCGCGTTTCGCGGCGGATGCCACCAATGCTGCACATCGCCTTCTTCGTACTGGCGTGAAGCATGCAGCAGGATTCTGCTGCGAACCTCTTCCGGTTCCGTGTACAGCAGCGCAAGACTGTCCTGCAGCTGGTCGCGGAATCCATACGCGCCGCCGCACTGGTAAAATGCCGTTCTTCCGCCGATCCTGCAGCTGATCGTCTGATATTGCAGCCGCCCGTTCATCATGACATCGATGCTTTCATCCGGCGTTTTTACGCGGATTTTCCCAAGCTTGCGCTTCCATTCTTTTTTCACTCTGTCGAGTTCCGAAACGCACGTGTGATAATCCGTGATCCCTGCGAACGCTTCTTCCGTTCTGGCAAGCAGGAATACGAAATCGCACGTATCGCCCCTTTTGATTTTATACACGCGATTTTCTTCCGCAGAAGAGAAACTGCGGTGTTCGTAAACGGAATCTACCGTGTATTCGGCAGCGATTTCCTGATCGGCTTCTTCCGCCGTAACGGACAGCAACGATACCTTGACGGGTTTTCCGTACGGTACAAAGACCGTCAGTTTCCAAGAAAGACCGCCGCGCGCTCCCGTGAAAACGGAATAGCCGAACCCATGGCGCGCGGTGCAGCCATCGAAGGGAGAAAAAATCATCTCCGCAGCGGGAACGCGAATTGTGTAACGTTCGTCTGACGGATCCGACGCCGGATCGCAATACCACTGGGTAACGGGGGTTTCCCTGCTGTTTTCGTACCAGACATAACCGCCGCCTTTTTCCGAGATCAAAAAGCCGAACGGCGTTCCGGCCAGGGAAGAGACGCAGTTAATCCATGGCAGCGGGGTATTTTCACAGATCACGTACTCCCCATGTTCTGTGTCGAAGCCCCCGAAGCCGTTATAAAATTTTAAAGATTCGATATCCATAAGCGTCCTCCGTTGTCAAAGCCAGAATACGATATTCGATGCCTCGATCAGAGGCGTTGCGCTCTGACCATCTTTCGGCACTACCACATAAATATCTCCGCGTACTGCGAAGCAGCCCCACATGGCTTTCAGCGCCAGGCTGTCTGCAAGCTCATGGATCGGGCTGATATAATCCGAATTATCGAAAACCGCCAGCGCCATGTCGATTTTAATGCCCCGGAAACTGTAATAGCACCACATACGAACGAGTTTTTCCAGGTGCGACGCATTTTCGATATGCCGGATCATCACCGTAATAATCGGGTTGTCTCCGGAAATGCCGAAACTCCACAATTCACGCTGCAGCTGTGCGGAATAATACTTTTTGCCGTACAGCAGCTTGGCGGCAAAGCTGCGGAAATATTGCAGATCGCCTTCCCGCAGGGAGATGTGCTCGCGTTCGATGAAACTTCTCGTGCGCGCCAGCTCGAATACGCGCGGCGTGTTGCGCAGCCGCTCGATTTTTTCGGCGAGGACGCCTTCCGTTTCTTCCACGCCGAGGATATAGTCGAGTTCCACGCAGCCGCCGGCTTCTACCCGGACTTTGGCGTTGATTGCAAAGCAGGGCGTAAGCACGATTCCCGTATTTTCTGCCAAAAGTACGTCGCTATGCGAACCGGAACCCTGGAATACGGCAGGATTTTCGATGCAAGCGTTTCTGCCTTTAAAGGTCAAAATATCCGTGTCGTACATTTCGGATTCCACGGCTCCCGTATATTTATCCGGTACGCTCATGACACAGTACGCCTCCAGATGCGGATCGGAAGGAAGATGCCTGCGCCGGTTTGCGCGCAGCCGCACCATGCGGCTTTCCCGGTCGACTTCCGCTTCCGTCGTAATAAACATCCCGGAATAAGAGGGGTGGTCGGCGTAAGAACGCGGCCTTGCCAGCATCAGCTCGCAGTAAAGCGTAATATTTACACTCTGCGCCTCTTTGTCTTTATTCGTAATCCGCAGCGACCGGATTTCGGCGTTTTCATCAGGCGCAACGCAAATGCTTTGCACAAGGTCCACCCGATCCGTAAAATAAGTGTATTCTGCTTTACCGGACCGAAGTTCGCATTTTACCGGCACGAGCAGACCGCCGTTGAGATAGAATACGATGCCATACGGATCTTTATTTTCCCGCCGTATGCTGACGCCGATCTCCCCGAAATTGGAATATCCCCCGCCGAGGCCGTTCAAAACGACGCTGTATCTGCCGTTTGAAAGAACCTCCGCATCGCGGCCGGAAATGCATACCGTCGGATCTTCTTCTTTCTCCGGCATTT
>CABQCN010000249.1 GCA_902462635.1 uncultured Oscillospiraceae bacterium | reverse complement strand
CGCTTTTTCTATTTTATCCAATTTTCCGCAGATTTCATCGGCTTCTTTTTCCAGCTTTATTTTTTGCGCTTCTAGTTTGCGAAGCAGCGCGCGTTCTTCTTTGTTTTTCCGGTATGCATCGCCGGCGCGCCGGTCTTCGGCAGAAAGCGTTTCTTCCTGCAATCCCCCGCAATAATCCGGGATATTGATCACACGCGACGCCAGTTTTTGCGTAAAATAGCGGTCGTGCGATACGGCGATCATGGTTCCTTCAAATTCGGCGAGCGCATTTTCCAGTACTTCCCGCGTTTTGATGTCCAGATGGTTCGTCGGCTCGTCGAAGAACAGCAGGGACGACCGGTCGTAAGATATTTTCAAAATCGCTACCCGCGACTTTTCTCCGCCGCTGAGTTTTGCGATCGGCTTAAATACGTCGTCGCCCCGGAATCCGAACGCGGCAAGCGCGCTGCGGATTTTACCGGGAGAAATCAGGTTCACTGCGGAACGCCCCCGATTGGCATGCTCGTAAATTTCATCGAATATCGTCGATTCTTCCCGCAGCTCCGAGAGATCCTGCGCGTAATAAGAAAACCGGATATTTGCGCCGATTTTATAAGTGCCGGCAGTGGCTTCGAGATGGCCGGTAAGCAGTTTCAGCAGCGTCGATTTGCCGCAGCCGTTCGGCCCCTGAAGAAAGACTTTCTCCCCGCGCCGCACCTGAAAAGAAAGGTCGCGGAACAACGTGCGCTGCGGATAGGCGAACGTCAGTCCGCGCACGTCCAATACTTCTTTACCGCCCATGGTATCGATTTCAAATGTGATGACCGGCGTGCCGTCCGCTTCGGTGGGCTTCTCGAGGATCGTCATTTTTTCGAGCTGCTTGAGCCTGCTTTCCGCTGCGATAATATTCCGTTCCCGGTTCCACTGCCTCTGTTTTTCGATAAAAGCTTCTATTTTGGCAATCTGCCGCTGCTGTTGTTTATAACAGCGCTCCAGATACAGTCTGTCGCGGTTCCTGAGTTCCGTATATTTACTGTAAGGCGCATTATATAAATACGCGCCGCCGCTTTCGATCAGGAGCGTCCGGGAAGTCACGGCGTCCAGGAAGCAGCGGTCATGCTAGATCACGAGGAGCGTGCCTTTGTACGCTTTGATTTCGTCCTCAAGCCAGCGGATCGATTCCGCATCCAGATGGTTGGTCGGCTCGTCCAGTATCAATACTTTCGGCTGTTGCAGAATGATTTTACCGAGCGCGAGCCTGGTTTTCTGTCCGCCGCTCAGCGCGCCGACTTGCAGCTTCCACATCGATTCCGGGAAGCCAAGTCCCTTCAGAATGCTTTCAATGCGGCTTTTATACGTCAGACCATCTTGCTTTACAAATGCATCGTACATCGCGTCGAGCTTGCCGGAGAGCTGCAGGGCTTCTTCCGCCGTGCAATTTTTCAGCGCTTCTTCCATCTGCGTGATCGCTTCTTCCTGACGGATCAATGCGGAATAAGCGGAAATAAATTCCTCGTAAACCGTCAGATCCGATTCCAGCCCCGCATTCTGCGGCAGGTATCCCGCATCCGACGTGATTTTGCCGTATTTGAAAAGCGAGCCTTCCGTCGGCTGATAAAGTCCCAGAAGGAGTTTGACCAGCGTCGTTTTCCCGGCGCCGTTATCGCCGATCATTCCGATTCTGTCTTTTTCATTGATTACGATATCAATATGTTCCAATATCGTTTCCCCGCCGAAGCTGAGACCCATATTTTCACAAGAATATAAAATCATTTTAAAGATCCTTTCTTCCCGAAGCCAATACCGCGGCGAACACGCAGCCCGCCCCGTGTTCCAACAGGAGGCGGGTACATTCCCGCAGCGTCGATCCTGTCGTTAAAATATCATCTGCCAAAAGAACCGCTTTGTTTCTGATCTCCGTTTCCCCGCCGGCGTACACATACCTGCTTCCCTGATTCCGCTCGGTACGGTTCTTCTTTTCCGCTGCGTTGTCTCCCGCCGCGTCTTTTTTGACGAAACACTTCGTATAAGGAATGCCGCTTTTGATATGGAGCCTTTTGACGATTTCCAGCGTCTGGTCGTAACCGCGCGCGGCAAACCGTTTCCCGCTTACCGGAACGTAGGTCATGATTTCAAACAGTCCTGCTCCGCCGCCATCCCGGATCCGCCGGTACAGTAATTCGGCAAACGGTTCCGCCATCCAGATTTCGCCGTGATATTTATATTGGAGCACGGCGTCACGGAGCGTTCCGGTATAACGGTATGCGCAATAAAGCTCCGTAACTTCCGGCAGGACGTTTTGCAGTTCCTGCGCGGCACGGATCTGCAGCGCCTGCGCCTCACCGCCGCACGCTTTACAAAGCGGAAAAGAATCGCAGGAACGGCGGATCGTATTGCCGCACAAAGGGCAGACAGGCGGATAAAGCAGATCAAGAATCCGCATGATCGCTTTCCAGCATCTGCTTCAGACCCGTAAAACGCAGCTGCTGCCTGTCATTCTCCGTCATAAGACGTACATGTTCTTTCGTACCGACAATGATCACCATTTTCTTCGCCCGCGTGATTGCCGTATAAAGAATGTTCCGCGTCATCAGCATGGAAGGAGTGCCGACAAGCGGAATGACGCAATAGGAAAATTCGCTGCCCTGGCTTTTATGTACCGTGATCGCATAGCAATGCTCCAACTGCCCGAGTTCACTGAAATTATAGATTGCCAGCCGGTCGTCGTCAAACAGGACCGTAAGCTCTCTTGCTTTCTCATGGATCTGCGATATCTCTCCCATTTCTCCGTTGAAGATCCCTTCGCCCTCCTCTTCAGGCCGGTTTCTGCGCTGCCATTTGATCCTGTAGTTATTTTTGATCTGCATGATCCGGTCGCCCTCCCGGTATACCGTTTCGTTTACAAGAATTTCCGTTTTATAGCGCTCCGCCGGATTTAATTGTTCCTGCAGTAAACGATTCATATTGATCGCGCCGCCGGTTCCTTTTTTGGCCGGGATGAGCACCTGAATATCACGGAGCGGATCGATACCGTACGCCTCGGGCAGGCGTTTCGTACACAATTCCACGACTGCCTCTGCGCAGCTTTGTGGCGTCGTGCGCCCAATGATGAAAAAATCACCGCTTTTCCGGTTGCATTCCGGCATCTCGCCCTGATTGATCCGATGCGCGTTCCAGGTGATCAGACTCTCATTCTCCTGGCGGTAGATTACCGACAGCGTGACGG
>CABQCN010000248.1 GCA_902462635.1 uncultured Oscillospiraceae bacterium | reverse complement strand
AGATTTTGAAAGGCATCAGCGCCGATATCAGTCTTGCCCACTCCGATTCGACGGCAATCGCTTTCGTATCGATTCTTGCAGAATAATACGACCGTTTATTCGTCCGCACCGCATTCCGTTAAAAGGGCTACGGCCTTTGCTTCCGCGCGTTCGATCGTCAGCTTATCCGTAATCCGCCCGATTCCGGCTTCCAGGCTATCTTCCCGGAGCTGCTGCATTGCCGTTACGCGCGCGCAGCGCTCATTCAGCGACCGACGGATCGTATTGATCGTATCGTCCTGCCGGCTTCCGTAATTATAATCAATGTCGGCAATTTTTTCACGCATGCTGACCATTTCACTCTGCGACTTGATTGCCGCAAGTTCGCGCAGACGGCTGTTCATTTCCGATTCGAACCGCTTGTAATTATCACGGATGCGGATCGCCTCATCTACCGCGTTGCTGTGGAGGCGCCGTTTTTCTTCCAGTTCGGCCGCAAGCTCCTCTTCCATGATAAACAATTCCGTCAGTAATTTTTTGTCGCGCTCTTTTGCCGCCATATCGATTTTGATCCGTACGTCGGAAAGCCGGATTTCTGCCTCTTTCATGTCCATGCGAACCATCTCCGCCCAGGTCTGAATATCGACGAGCTGCTTTTGCGCTTCTTTTCTGCTCTTTTGAATTTTTTGTTCCGCGTCGTTGATCAGGAGCTGCGGGTTCTTCGCTTCGATCTTATCCGCAGTGCTTCCGAGAAATCCGCTGAAAAGCGCTTTTATTCTACTGAAAAATCCCATTTTTATGTACCTCGGGTAATGTTCACTTACGATATTTTATGTGTCCGTATGGAAAAATATTCCCTGCTGTGATAGAATGAAAAAATAAAATAGCATTGGGAGGATCTGGTACGTTATGAAAAAATTCTGGAGCGACTTCAAAGCATTCGCCACAAAAGGCAACGTGATCGATATGGCGGTCGGCGTCGTAATCGGCGCCGCGTTCGGTAAAATCGTTACGTCTCTCGTTTCCGACATCATTACTCCGCTGATCGGTATGATTACAGGCGGCACGAGCTTGGCGGATAAAAAATTCATACTGCGGGCGGCGCAGCTCGCGGAAGACGGCGTAACGGTCGCCAAGCCGGAAAACGCGCTGACTTACGGCGTATTTTTACAAAATATCATCGATTTTCTGATCATCGCCTTCTCTATATTCCTGGTGATCCGCGTGATCGGCTCCATACGCAGAAAGGCCGAGGAAGCAAAAAATCTGCTTCTCAAAAAACAGGAAGAGGAAACGGCGCCCGAAGAACCCGACGCGCCTGTGGTCAGCCCCACGGATCAGCTGCTGACGGAGATCCGCGACTTGCTTAAAGAGCAAAACGGCGCCGCAGAAGCGGACGCCGAATCATAATTCGTTTTTATTGGTCTCGATATATCGCAGCAAGGCTTCCCGTTCATTGGGAAGCTTTTCTTCTGTCACCAGCTCGAGGATCCGTTCCAGCATTTTACCGACCTGTCTCCCCTGCGGCACGCCGGCGGCCAGCACATCCGTGCCGTCTACGGCCAGATCCGCAGTCGTAAGGCAGCACGCGCCCGGTTGGGTCAAGGACTCGACCATTCGGCCGATGACCTGCATCTCCTGCCGCCGGACGGCAACCAAAGCGGGGTTTTGCGCCGCATGATCCGCGGTCTCCACTCGTATGACACGCGCAGCGTTTTCCTTTCCCAGCCTGCGGATCAGCCGTTTCACGGAAGCCGCGTCTGCAGGAATGCGGTCATCGTGATGGCGGACCAGCAGGCAGACGTCCTCCCGCGTCCTGCGGTCGAAGCGCAGACGTTTCAGAATCTGCTCCGCCAGCTGTGCGCTCAGCGCCGCGTGCCCCTTAAAATGCCCGACACCGTCGCCGTCCTGCGTATACACATAGGGCTTGCCGATATCGTGGAACAGCACGGCAAGACGTACCGTAAGGTCGCGCGGCGTATGCTCCAGCGCGACCATGGTATGTTCAAACACATCGTAAAGATGCCAGGGATTGTTCTGGCAAAATCCCACGGAAGGCAGGAGTTCCGGCAAAAAGATGCCGAATACGTCAATATATTCCCGTAAAATACCGGACGGCGCGTCCGCCTCCAAGATTCCGGTAAATTCTGCGCAGATCCGCTCCGCCGAAACCGTGCGCAGCAGCTCCTTACAGGACCGGACCGCCTGCGCAGTATTTTGCTCGATCGAGAATCCGAGCTGCGCGGCAAAGCGCAGCGCGCGCAGAATCCGCAGCGCGTCTTCCTCGAAACGCGCTTCCGGACGGCCGACGCACCGGATTGTGCGTCCTTCCAGATCAGCGCGGCCGTTAAAATAATCCAGCACGCCCTCTTTTCTGTGGAATGCCAGCGCATTGACCGTGAAATCACGCCGCGCGAGATCTTCCCGCAAAGTACGCACGAACGTTACGCGATCCGGACGGCGATGGTCGCGGTATTCCCCGTCCGTCCGGAAGGTCGTGATTTCATACGGTTTTTTCTCCAGAATCACGGAAACCGTACCGTGCCGGATCCCCGTCTCGATAACCGGATATCCTTTTCCGCGGAAAAGCGCTTCCGTTTCCTCCGGCAGCGCATCCGTGGCAAGGTCAAAATCGTGCGGCGTCTTTCCCAGCAGCGCGTCCCGTACGCAGCCGCCGACATAATACGCCCGATAGCCGTTTTGATTTAAAATACGGATGATTTCTTCCGCATGTTTCTCATAGCACGCGGAAAGCTTCGTCTGCAATTTCAAGCGTCTCCTTTATATCGTCGTCCGACAGCGCGTAATTAAGAAAATGATTGTGGTGATTCGTCAGGAATACCCCTCTTTTGACCATTTCCGCTATCCAGCGCTGATGCGTCATCAGCGAATCGTCGTTTGCGATGCGCAGATAGAACAGCGAAGGAACGCCGGAAACCCGCAAATCATAGCCGTGCTTGGCGGCAGTTTCTCTGAGTCCGTCGCACAGGCGCTTCCCTTTTGCAATCAGCAGGTTGGGAAGATCCAGGCGCTTCATCTTTTGGATACAGGCGATCCCCGCCGCAAACGGCACGGCGCTCATCCAATAACTTCCCGTAAACGAAATCCCGCTGACCGTATTTTTTAAAAATTCCTTGCCGCAGAGCGCGGAAACATTATATCCGTTTGCAATGGCTTTGCAGAAACAAATCAAGTCCGCTTCAAAGCCGAAATAATGATCCGATCCCGCCAGATCGAGACGGAAGC
>CABQCN010000247.1 GCA_902462635.1 uncultured Oscillospiraceae bacterium | reverse complement strand
ACGTGATTTTTAAAGAAAAACCCACGCCGCTGATCATGACGGAAGAACGGAAAGTTAAAATTTTAAAAGAAACAGGCGTGGACGAGCTGTTTCTGGAACATTTCGACGAAACGTACGCGCATACCTCGCCGGAAGATTTCGTTAAAGAAATCCTGGTGGACAGGCTGCATGCAAAACTGGTGGTGGTCGGATACGATTACACCTACGGAGACCGCGGCAGGGGAACGTCGGATGAACTCGTCTGCTACGGGGAGAAATACGGTTTTACCGTATTTGTCGTTCCTCCCGTACAGTGCGTTCTGCCGTGCTCCGGGGAAAAGGTCACCGTTTCCAGCACCATCCTGAGAAAATTGATCCAGGAGGGGAAAATGCATGATTTCCGTGCGCTCACAGGCAGATATTACACGATTCCGGGCCGCGTGGTACAGGGGCGGAACGTCGGAAAGACGCTTGGATTCCCGACGGCGAATATTTTACCCCGGGAAGGATTTGCGATGCCGTGTTTCGGCGTATATGCGACCGTAACGCGCACGGGCGGAAAGACGTACCGCAGCATTACGAATGTCGGAAACAATCCGACGTTCCAAAGCATCGCGGGGGTTACGATCGAAACGCATATCATTGGTTTCAAAGGAGAACTTTACGGGCATGATATAGAAGTGGAATTTATCAGGAAGATGCGCGGTGAAATCGCTTTTCCTTCCGTAGAGGCGCTGCGGCGTCAATTGAAATACGATTTGAATGAGAGGAACCATATGAGCGAAGGAATGAAAATAGTTTATGAAAAGAACGGCGTGGAAATTTATCACGTTCCGGCTTCCAAATTTAAAACATCCGTGTTGAAAATCATGGTATGCGACAATCTTTCGAAAGAGCGGGCTTATAAAAACGCGCTGATTCCCGCGATCCTGAACGCCGGCTGCGGAAAATATCCAACGATGAAAAGCATCTCGGAGCGCCTGCAGGAATTATATGGGGCAAGCCTTTCCGTCGGCGCGTCCTCGCTGGGGGAAATCCAGTTCTCCGAATTCCTGATCGAGTATACCGAGCAGAAATACGTGACGGATTACGCCGGCATGGAAAACGATATCATCGATTTTCTGTTCGAACTGATTACAGATCCCGTGACGGAAGACTATAACGGCAAAACGGGATTCGCAGGCAGCGTGTTTGAACGGGAACGTACGAACCGCGACAACCAAATCCGCTCGCTCGTCAACGATAAACACGCGTACGCACAGAGGCGCTGTGCGGAAATCATGTGCGCGGGGGAACCGTTTGCCGTATACCATTTGGGCGCCGCAGGAGACGGGGACGGACTCACGCCATCGGAACTCTACGAATATTACCGGAATGAGTACCTGCAGAAATCCGCAGTAAAAATTTTCTACTGCGGAAAGACGTATCCGCAGCAGCTGACAAAATATGCGGAAGAATACTTTCGCGGAACAGGCCGCGTCAAACTGCGCAGGGCCTACCTTGAAAAGCAGGACATTCCGCTGCAGGCGGTCAAATACGCGGAAGAAAAACTGAATATCGCACAGGGCAAATTATTCCTCGGCTATCGGACCAATACGCCGCCGGAATCCGGGGCGTATTACGCGGCTGCGCTTTGCGCTGCGATCCTGGGGCAGGGCACGCAATCCAAATTGTTTGTAAACATCAGGGAAAAGCACAGCCTGGCGTATTATGCCGGCGCATATATTAATAAGCTGAAGGGCGTCTTGTTTGCTTTCTGCGCCATCGATCCGAAAGACCGGGAACAGGCGCAGCAATTGATCGGCGAACAGGTAGCGGCAATGAAAAACGGCGAGATCACCCGGGACGAATATGAAGCTGCGGTAAAAATGCTGAAAAACGATTTGCTTTCGTACGGAGACAGCCAGAACCAGCTGCTGAACTATTATTTCAGCCAGACGTTTATGGAGCAGATTACGGATCCCGGCGAATACGTGGAACGCGTAATGAACGTGACCATTGAAGAGATCGTGAAAGCGGCGGACCGCATGACGCTCGATACGGTCTATTTTCTGACTGCGGAAGGAGAAGAAGCATGAAAACAAGAAACGTTTCCGAGCGGATGTACGCCGCATTGGACGAAAAGATTTACGAATATGACCATCCCACGGGACTCCATGTGCAATTGATCCCCAAAAGCGGGTTCGCCAAAAAATTTGCGATCCTGACGACCGATTTCGGATCGATCGATACCGAATATAAAGATGGGGACAAAACGATTGTCCTCCCCGATGGCACCGCCCATTTTCTGGAGCATAAATTATACGAACAGCCGGATGGCGATGTGATGAACCGCTTTGCGGCGCTCGGCGCCGACTGCAATGCCGCGACGGGATATTCCAAAACGTATTATTATTTCAACTGCACGGAAAATTTTGAACCGTGCCTGGATTTGCTGTTAAAACATGTGTTCCGGCCTTATTTTACGCAGCAGAACGTAGAAAAGGAAAAGGGAATTATCATACAGGAGATCAACATGTATCTGGACGATCCGTATTATCTCTGCAGCATGGATCTTTTGCATCTGCTTTATCAGCATCATCCGGTCAGAAAAGACATTGCGGGGACGGAAGAATCCGTGCGGCAAATTACGCCCGACCTTCTTTATCAGTGTCATCAGGCGTTTTACAGGCCGCGTAATATGTGCCTCACGGTAGTGGGCGATGTCGATCAGGAAGTGGTTTTCCGCGCGCTGGATCGCGCCGGTCTGCCGGAGGACAACCGCGGGAAAATCGAAAAAATACTCCCGCAGGAACCGGAACAGCTCGCGGGAAAGCGCTCTGCACGAAAAATGGAAACGCCGATGCCGATCTTCGATTTTGGGTTCAAAGACCGGCCGGAACGTTATAAGGGAAAAGCGCGGATGCGGCGCAAGCTGGCGGCCGGCATCGCAAAAGAATTGATTTTCGGTACGTCTTCCGAGCTGTATGAAAAATTGTATGACAACGGGTATATCAATTATGATTTTTACGCCTTCTATGAAATCGAACGGGATTATGCCATGTTCAGCATTACGGGCGCTTCGGAGCAGATCGGGTTTGTTCAGGATTATATTACGGAGTATCTCCGGGAAATTTGTAAAAACGGCGTTGACAGCCGCCAGTTCGCCATTATGAAAAATGCGATGAACGGCAGTTTGCTCCGCAGCTTTGATTCCGTATCTTATATCGGCAAAATATTCGGACAGCTGTATCTCCAGGGCGTAGACGCGTTTGACTATT
>CABQCN010000246.1 GCA_902462635.1 uncultured Oscillospiraceae bacterium | reverse complement strand
ACGGTCGTCTCCGGCCTGATGTCATATTTTTTAATGGCCCCCAGCGCGATCGACAGCGGTTCCGCAAGCGCGGCCTGTTCCAGCGTGACGTTATCCGCAAGCGGATACGTATGACATTCGGGCATATACATGTATTCCGCGTAACATCCGTCCCAGCAGTGAATGGTTCCTACCGACATGATTTGCGTGCATCCGAACCGATTTCCGCTTTTACAGCTTTCGCATTCCCCGCAGGAAACGCCGTTGTCCGTGATGACGCGGTCGCCCTTTTTGAACTTCGTGACATGTTCCCCGACTTCTTCTACGATGCCGGACCATTCATGCCCGATCCTGCAGGGATATTTGATTTCGCCGCTTTTGACGAAACTGCTTTCTCCGGTGTAGATCGCCAGATCCGTAGCGCAAATTCCCGTCCAGGCAACGCGGATCAGAACCTCATCTTTTTTGAGGGGGCGCATTGCGACGTCTTCGATCCGCATGTCGCGCGGTCCGTATACGGTGATTGCTTTCATGGTTTGATTCAATTAACATTCCCCTTTCAGCATTTTTTCGATTTCATCCCGGTAAGGCATCGCGGGCGACGTTCCTTGCCTCGTGACCGAGATTGCCGCAAGCGCGTTTGCGAACAGGATGGCGTCCCTGACGGATTTTCCTTCCGCAAGCGCGGCGCAGAACCCGCCGTTGAACGCGTCGCCGGCGCCTGTGGTGTCTACGGCTTTTACCCGGAATGACGGTACGGTCCCTTTGAATTCTTTGGTTTTTGCATATACGCCTGCTTTTCCCAGGGTTATGATTACGTTTTTGACGCCTTTTGCCAACAGGCGGTCGGCGGCTTGTTCCGCCGTCTTTTCGTCCGTAACTTTGATTCCCGTAAAGAACTCCGCTTCCGTTTCGTTGGGCGTGATGTAATCGACGTCCTTTAAAATTGCTTCATCGACCGTTCCTGCGGGTGCGGGATTGAGCACGATGATTTTACCGTATTTGCGCGCCAGCCGGAATGATTCCGTAACGGAGACTTTGCTCGATTCGAGCTGGGTGAGCAGCACGTCGCACGTTTTGAATTCTTCTTCCGCCCGGTCGATTTCTTCCTTTGTAATGGTGTCGTTGGCGGCTTTCAATACGATAATACGGTTTTCCGCCGTTTCGGTATTGATTTCGATGATGGCGGAGCCCGTTTCGCCGCCTTCCTGCGTATAGACGTATTTTTGCGTCATATTTTCGTTTGTATAGTGTGCGCGGGCGATGCCTTCCATGAAGTCGGTACCAAGTTTTGTAATCATGATGACTTCCGCGCCGGCGCGGCTGGCTGCCGTTGCCTGATTGGATCCTTTGCCGCCGGGTCCGAATTTGATGTTCCTGCCAGATACGGTTTCTCCGTCTGCGGGAAAACGCGGCGTGAATACGGCGATGTCGGCGATGAAGGATCCGGTTACGACGACTTTGCCTTTTTTATTTTGTTCCATAGCGCAGCCCTCCTGCTTTTATTTTTGGACAGTAAGAAACAACTTCCATTGTAAAGTCTTGCCGGCGGGGATCGTGACGTCCGCCCCGTGTGCTTCCGCCGCGCCGGGCGTATCGTACGCGCCCGTGCAGAATTCCGCCGCGACATTGTACATTCCTTTAAAACATCCGTTGTTGATCCATATGCCGAGATATCCGGCATTTTCGGTCTTGACCGTTATTTTGCCATAGCGGAATTCTCCATGATACGGCTCTTTTATGTAAAATTTATACGCGTTCCCGGTTTCGGAATACGGCGCGCTCCGCAGCAGCTCGCATCCGTTTTCGATCGTAACGTTCTTTGGGATCGCGGCATCTTCGCAGAACATAAACTCCGCCGCATACTTTTTATCTTCCGACAACAGTACGGCCTCTCCTTCTTGCGCCTGGAGCATCAGATGCGACGCCCAAATGGCCTTAAGGGGCTTGCTGCCGATATTTTCCGCTTCGTATGCGATTTCGATCCCTCCGTCGCACGCTTGGTATGTTTTCCGAAAACGGTAATCTCCGAACGGAGAAAGTACGGACAGCCGAAGCGCTACCGCTTTGCCTTTTGTGACGACGTATGCGTTTGGAAGTCTGCATACTTCCCCATGGTCGGCGTATTCCCGTTCCCCATTGTACCAGGGGTCGATGGTCGGGAACATTTCGTCGAACGCGGAGCATTCGCTGTCTACATAGCTTCCGCGGAAAGTGAGATCCTTGTAGATTTCACCTTCCGCCTGCGCGAGCAGCTCTCTGCCGGTGCTATTATCCCGGAACGAGACCATTTTGCCGCCTTCCTCCGGTAAAATGATACACTCAACCGCCGTGGTGCGGAGTTTTATTCCTTGTTTGTTTTTGTATTGGGCATTACAGATTTCCACCGTTTTCAGCACCTTCTATGATCGCGATCCCTGCGGAGGTTCCCAGCCGTTCAGCCCCTGCGTTGATCAGTGCCATGGCGTCTTCATAGGTCCGGATCCCGGAAGAGGCTTTTACCTGAACGTCCTCGTACTCCGGAATGTTTTCGAGCATCAGCTTGACATCTTCCACGGTTGCTTTTCCGGGCGACACCCCTGTGCAGGTTTTTACAAATTGCGCGCCGGCATCGCATGCAAGCTTCGTCGCCATGGATTTTTCATATTCCGTGAGCAAGCCTGTTTCTATGATGACTTTGACCGTTTTGCCTTTCGCCGCTTCCACGACTGCTTTGATTTCATCTCTGACGTAGTCGTAAAGTCCATCTTTGAGCGCTCCGATATTGATGACCATATCGAATTCGTCGCATCCGTTTTCGTATGCCTCTTCCGTTTCCAGGACTTTGATCTTCGTCATATTCGCTCCCAGAGGGAATCCGATTACGGTGCAGACATTGACGTCCGTTCCTTTTAAAAGCGCTTTTGCCAAAGGGACATTATACGGATTGACACAGACCGATGCGAAATGCCATCTGGCTGCTTCCGTGCATAACTTTTCAATATCCATCTTCTGTGCCATCGGCTTTAAATTTGTGTGATCGATATACTTGCTAAGCTGTTTTTCCATGATGAAACCTCCGATAATAAAATGATTAATCAGCATTTATTTGGTACTACCAATTATACTGCCTATGATACACCAAACCATATCCGCGGTCAATATCAATTTTAGTCAAACTGTAAACACTTTTCCCGTTTTTACTCCGGAAATGGGTGCGGAGTAAAAAGGGATTTTCCTCCTTTGGATCCGGCATTTTTACTCACCACTCGGGAAATGAGTAAAAACGAAACGGACGGATCGGAAATATCTGGTTAGGCAGG
>CABQCN010000245.1 GCA_902462635.1 uncultured Oscillospiraceae bacterium | reverse complement strand
ATATGGAACCGCATCGGGAACGGATGAAACCGTAACCTATTCGGAAGATCTGTATGTGGGATACCGCTTTTATGAAACATTCAAAGTAAAAACGGCATATTCGTTCGGACACGGTCTTTCTTATACGACATTCGAATATTCCGACGTGTCCGTGTCCTCCAATATTTACACCGATTCGCTGAGCGTCACGGTGAATGTGACGAATACAGGAAACGTCGCAGGCAAAGATGTCGTGCAGCTTTATATCAAAAAACCGTCTGGCGGGGAAGAACCGGAACAGCCCGAGACCGTTCTTGCGTCGTTCGCAAAAACGGAGACGATCAATCCGGGAGAAACCAAAAAGGTAACGCTTACGATCAATAATTATTCCGTACGTTCCTATAGCGAGAAAAATGCCGACTGGTACGTTGCTGCGGGAATTTATTCCGCCTATGTGGCGCCCTCCGTAAAAGATACGGGAGAAGAGCTTCTACGCTTTAAATTCCGCGTGGAGAGCAGGATTTCATTGCAAAAAGTCACGAATTGCTGTGCGCCCTCCGAGGAACTGGACGTTTATACGCGCTCCGGCGAGAATGCTTTTGTTCCGCAGAATCAGCGTACAAATCTGGCGCTCGGGAAAGTGATCTCCGCAGATTGCAGCGGATCCGGCGCCGGTCCGGAATATGCCGCGGATGGCGATCTTTCCACCTGGTGGAGTACGGGACCGGACTGCGCCGACGCGTATCACTGGCTCCAGGTGGATCTGGGGAAAAGCAGGCGGATTTCGGAAATAGCGATTCTTTGGAAATCGATCGCAAAGCCGTACGTTATTGAAATCAGCGAGGATGAAACGGAAGGGTGGACGGAAATCGGGCGGTTTACCACCGCGTTCAATAAACAGGAATCCGTTCTGGCGGATGCCGAAGCGCAGTATGTGCAGATCCGCATAGAAGGCGGCGCGCAATGCGCTGTTTATGAACTGGAAGTTTACGAATGATTTTTAATATCGCCGTAACATGGCCGGAAGGATCGCAAAATCATTGAAAATTCCTGCGCAAAAGGCAGCGGGCGCTTTTTGTTCATTGCGTATGAACGGCAAAATACAATTGAGATTCAGTTGTAATAATATGTTCCCTATGGTAAAATATATGTTATCCCGTATGGTGGGCCGCCGTGCGTTTTGACACGCATATTTTACCATATCCCAGCGGGAATCTTATGTGTCGGCGGCATATAATGCATAATAGAGCGAAAGACTTTCGGTGAGAACATGGGCATTATAAAAGACGCAAAATCGATAGCGAAGCGCGATCCCGCGGCGCGGAATGCAGTGGAGGTATTCTTGCTGTATCCCGGTTTGCACGCGCTGATTTACCATAAGATATCGTCTTTTTTCTACCGGCATAAATTGTTCTTCCTGGCAAGATGGGTATCGCAGATTGCCAACAGAAGGACAGGAATTGAAATCCATCCGGGTGCGAAACTCGGAGAGGGCTTGTTTATCGATCACGGGCATGGCGTTGTAATCGGCGAAACGGCTGTGATCGGGAATAATTGTACGATTTATCACCAGGTGACGCTCGGCGGTACGGGAAGGCAGAAACATTCCAAACGTCATCCTACGGTAGGGGACAACGTATTGATCGGTGCGGGAGCCAAAGTATTGGGACCGGTGACGATCGGCAACAACGCCATGATCGGCGCGGGATCCGTCGTTCTGGACGATGTGCCTGAAAATTCAACCGTTACCGGCATGAAAGCGCGCGTAATCAAAATGGATGGGGAGCGCGTGGACCGCGAACCGGCGGTCGCGCCTTCGATTGCGCTGGAACACAACAAAGTTCCGGATCCGGTGACGCAGGAGCTTAAAATGATTGAGCGGGAATTGGAAAGGCTGCGGGAAAATAACGACGGGGAAAATAACGATACGACACAGGAGGACGATACATGAAAGTTTACAATACGATGACGCGTACCAAAGAGGAATTCAAGCCGATCGACGGCAGCTGTGTAACGATCTATTCCTGCGGTCCGACCGTATATAATTATGCACATATCGGCAATATGCGCACCTATGTTTTTATGGATATTTTAAGGCGCGTCCTGAAATTGAACGGATATTCATTAAAGCATGTCATGAATATCACGGATGTGGGCCATCTGACATCGGACGGCGACGAGGGTGAGGATAAAATGGAGAAAGCCGCCAAATCCCAGAAAAAGACGCCGTGGGAAATCGCGGAATATTTTACCGGCGTGTTTTTCGGAGATTTGGAACGCCTTAATATCGAGACGCCGGAGATTACGCCGAAAGCGACGGAACATATCGAGGAAATGATAGATTTTGTGAGGGAGCTGTGCGAGAAGGGCTACGGTTATGAAACGAGCGATGGCATCTATTTCGATATTGCCAAGTTTCCGGGCTATGGCCGGCTGTCCCGCGCGAATTTAGAAGAACAGCTCGCCGGGGCCAGCGAGCGTGTGGAAGTCAATACGGAGAAACGTCATCCGGCCGATTTTGCTATTTGGAAGAAGGCGCCGAAGGAACATATCATGCAGTGGCCGAGTCCCTGGGGGATGGGATATCCGGGATGGCATATCGAGTGCTCCGCGATGTCACGCAAATATCTCGGCGATTGTTTCGATATCCACACGGGCGGTGTGGACCACATTCCGATTCACCACGAAAATGAAATCGCGCAATCGGAGGCGCTTACCGGCAAAAAATTCGTCGATTACTGGATGCACGGCGAATTTCTCCTCGTGGATAACGGAAAAATGTCAAAAAGCCTGGGCAATACGTATACGATTTCGGATCTGATCGAAAAGGGTTATTCTCCGCTGGCGTACCGGTATTTCTGTCTGAACGGAAATTACCGCAATAAATTGAATTTTACCTGGGAAGCGATGGATGCCGCGCAGGTTTCCCTGAACCGCCTGTACGAGGCGCTTGCGAAGCATAAAGCGGCCGGAAACGCGAAGCTTCCGCAAGGAACCGTGGATGAATGGAAGAAAGAATTTATGGAAGCGGTTTCCGATGATCTGAATGTGCCCCTTGGGGTCGGGATTCTCTGGAAGGCGCTCCGTTATCCGGAGAAAAGCAAAGAAATATATGATTTCGCATTGTTTACGGATCAGGTTCTGGGACTTTCCATGGAAGCGCATGCGGCTCAAATAAAAGACGGCGTTCCGGCGGATCCGGACGTATCGCCCGAAATACGGGAACTCGTCGAAAAACGGACGGAAGCCAAAAAGAATAAAGATTTCAAAACAGCGGATGCCATCCGCGACCGGCTCAAAGGGATGGGGGTC
>CABQCN010000244.1 GCA_902462635.1 uncultured Oscillospiraceae bacterium | reverse complement strand
TCTGCAGCTCCCTGTCCGCAGAAGGTTTCTGCGAAACATCTCCTTTTTCGCAGCGGTTTCCGGATACGAATCTTTTACCGCCTGTAAATTTGTTGATCGTGAGGAGACAGTTGTTTGTGCACTTTCCGCAGCGCGCCTTTCGCACTTCCGATTTGATTTGCAGCGCTTCTTCCGGTTTCAGCAGTGTCGTTTGCGGTTTTTCTGCGGCGCTCCGGTATTCGTTCTTTGCGATCAGGGCGCATCCGTAAGCGCCCATTAAACCGGCAATGTCAGGACGGACGGCTTCGCGTTCCGATATGATTTCAAAGCAGCGCAGGATCGCATCGTTATAAAACGTACCGCCCTGCACGATCAGCTTCTCGCCCATTTCCTCCGGCGTTTTGATTTTTATTACTTTGGTAAGCGCGTTGCGGATTACGGAATAGGAAAGTCCTGCGGAAATATCGGCGACGCTCGCGCCTTCTTTCTGTGCCTGCTTGACGCGGGAATTCATAAACACGGTGCATCTGGATCCCAGATCGACCGGCTTTTTGGCTTTGAGCGCCTCCGCGGCGAATTCCGTAACGTCGATGGCGAGCGATGTGGCAAACGCTTCGATAAAAGATCCGCAGCCGGAAGAACACGCTTCGTTCAGCATGATGCTTTGTATCACGCCGTCTTTGATTTTCAGACATTTCATGTCCTGTCCGCCGATATCCAGTATGAAATCGACGCCGGGCAGAAATTTCTCCGCGGCTTTATAATGCGCGATCGTTTCGATTTCTCCGATGTCGATCCCGAGCGCCGCTTTGATCAGGCCCTCGCCGTATCCCGTAACGGCGGAATAAGCGATCTCCGCGCTTTCCGGAAGCAGCAGATAAATATCGTTCAATATTTTCAATGCGGAATGGAACGGGCTGCCGAAATTGCTGGCGTACCAGGAATATAGAATTTCGTCGTTTTCACCGATCACTACGGCTTTTGTGGTCGTAGACCCCGCGTCGATCCCTAGATAGCAGAGTCCCCGGTAATTGCGGATATCGCCTCTTGGCGCTTTTGCGGCGGCGTGCCTTTCCCGGAAGGCTTCCAATTCCGCGTCGTTTTGAAAAAGCGGCTGCAATCTGCCGATTTCATCCGCTTCTACGGTGAGAATCGCAGGCAGCTGATCGCGGATCTCCGATAACTTATAAATTTTGCGAATGCCGTCTCCGCGGTTTCGGCATTCGGAAGTAAACGCCGCGCCGAGCGCAACGAATAAATGCGAGTTGACCGGAAAGACGATTTTATCCTCCGTGAGGCCGAGCGTTTCGATAAACCGCTGCCGGAGTTCGGAAAGATAATTCAACGGGCCGCCGAGAAACGCGACGGTGCCGGTGATCCGCCTGCCGCAGGCAAGTCCGCTGATCGTCTGATTGACAACGGATTGAAATACGGAAGCGGCGATATCTTCTTTGGCGGCGCCTTCATTCAGAAGCGGCTGAATATCCGTTTTTGCGAATACGCCGCATCTGGCGGCGATCGGATAGATGGTGGTATGTTTTTTGGCAAGCTCGTTGAGGCCGGACGCGTCTGTTTTGAGCAGAATCGCCATCTGGTCGATAAAGGCGCCCGTACCGCCGGCACACGTTCCGTTCATTCGCTGTTCGACAGGATTCTCCAGAAAAATGATCTTGGCATCTTCCCCGCCGAGCTCTATTACGACGGAGGTTTCCGGAATCAAGCGCTCCACGGCTTCCGTAGAAGCCACGACTTCCTGTATGAACGGCAAATCGAGCCATTTGGCAACGAGCATGCCGCCGGAACCGGTAACGTTCACGGATGCTGCGCAGTCCTCGTATTTGGAAAACGCGTCGGTGAGCACATCGTAAATTGTTTTTCTGATGTCGGAATAATGTCTTTGGTATTTGCTATAAAGTATATTGTCGTTTTCGTCTAAAATTACGATTTTAACAGTCGTGGAACCCACGTCGAGTCCCACTCTGAGAATCTCATTCATTCTGATCCATTTCCTTTTCTTCGGGAACAATACTGATACTTAGTTCTCTGAGCTGTTTGTCTTCCACATAATCAGGGGCCGAAGACATCAGACAGGAGGCGTTCTGTACCTTCGGGAACGCAACCGTATCTTTGATGTTGTCGGTGCCGCAGATCAGCATGGAGAGCCGGTCCAGCCCATAGGCAAGTCCGCCGTGCGGCGGCGCGCCGTATTTAAATGCATCCAGCAGGAAGCCGAAGCGGTCCTGCGCGGCTTCTTCGGTAAAGCCGAGCGCCCGGAACATCGTCTGCTGAAGCGCCCGGTCATGGATCCGGATACTGCCGCCGCCGATTTCATACCCGTTCAGCACGATATCGTAGGCGTTGGCCCGGACGCTGCCGGGATCGCTTTCGATCTTACCGATATCTTCCGGTACCGGAGAGGTGAACGGATGGTGCTTCGCAACATACCGCTCTTCTTCTTCCGAATATTCGAACAGCGGGAATTCCGTGATCCAGAGAAACGCAAATTTCTTTTCATCGATTAGTCCGAGCTTTCTGCCGAGTTCGCAGCGCAATGCGCCCAGCGCGGTGTATACCGTGTCGCTCTTCCCGGAAACGATGCAGATAAGATCACCGGTTTTTGCGCCGGTAAGCGCAATTATTGCGGAAATTTCTTCCGGCGTGAGCACTTTGGATACGGAGGAACGAATTTCATCGTTCTCCCCTACCGCAATCCACGCCATACCGCTGCCGCCTTGCGTTTTGATAAATTCCGTGAGCTTGTCGATCTCTTTGCGCGTAAAATGGCCGGCGGGCGCTGCGATCGCTCTTACGGCGCCGCCCTCGTTTACGGCGTTGGCAAAGATTCCGAACGAACAGTCTGCCGCAAAATCGGAAAGATCCGTGAGCTCAAGGCCAAAGCGGGTGTCCGGTTTGTCCGAGCCGAAGCGCCGCATCGCTTCCCGATACGGCATACGCGGGAACGGCGTATTGATGTCGATTCCCAACGTTTCCCGAAAAAGGCGTTTCAGAAAACCTTCATTGATTTCAATCACGTCGTCGATTTCCACAAAAGACATTTCCAAATCGATCTGCGTAAATTCCGGCTGTCTGTCCGCGCGCAGGTCTTCGTCGCGGAAGCATTTGACAATCTGGATATAGCGGTCGAATCCGGAAATCATCAGCAGCTGCTTAAACAGCTGAGGGGATTGCGGCAACGCGTAAAATTTGCCGTGATGGATGCGGCTCGGCACGAGATAATCCCGCGCGCCTTCCGGCGTACTTTTCGTAAGAAACGGCGTCTCGATTTCAATGAAATCATTTTCGGCAAAATAATCGC
>CABQCN010000243.1 GCA_902462635.1 uncultured Oscillospiraceae bacterium | reverse complement strand
GAGCGGTCTTTTTCATTATTTCCGGTAAATCCGGAACACGGAGCGCAGCCATGTTTATTGACAGGACAAAAATTTTTATCGCATCCGGCAGCGGCGGCAACGGCGCGGTATCCTTTCATAGAGAGAAATATGTGAATGCCGGCGGACCCGACGGCGGGGACGGCGGCAAAGGCGGGGATGTCGTCTTTATTGTGGATGAAGGCGCGTCGACGCTTGCCGATTTTAAATATCAGCGGAAATTCAGAGCCGAAAACGGCGCAAACGGTGCCAAAAACAAAATGACCGGCAAAAGCGGCGCGGATGTGGAAATCAAAGTGCCTCCGGGCACGCTGATCCGCGACGTGGAGACGGGCCGGATCCTGGCGGACATGATTCGCGCCGGAGAAAAGAAAGTCCTCGCAAAAGGCGGCAAAGGCGGACTTGGCAATATGCATTTTGCGACGAGCACACGGCAGATTCCCAACTTTGCGCGAGCGGGGGAAGATGGGAAAGAACTGGAGCTGCAATTGGAGCTGAAGCTTCTTGCGGACGTGGGACTCGCGGGCTTCCCGAATGTCGGAAAGTCGACGCTGCTTTCCGTAACGACGGGCGCGAAACCGGAAATTGCGAATTATCATTTTACAACGGTGCGCCCGAACCTCGGCGTCGTTTTTCACAATGGGGAACGCAGCTATGTCATGGCGGACATTCCGGGCCTTATCGAGGGGGCTTCCGAAGGGCAGGGACTTGGGCATGAATTCCTGCGCCACATCGAAAGAACGCGCCTGCTGATCCATATGATCGATATTTCCGGCGCGGAGGGGCGAGACCCGTTCGCAGATTTTCTGCTGATAAACCGCGAGCTGGAACGTTATAACGAAACGCTTTCCCGCCGGCCGCAGATCATTGCGCTCAATAAAATGGACCAGGAAAACGCGCCGGAAAACGCGAAGCGTTTTCATACGCAATTTGCGGCCTGGCTGGAAGAACGCGGGGAAGAACTGCGCGAGGAACGGGAAAACGGAGCCTGGCGCATCTTTGAAATCTCCGCCGCGCTGTCGCAGGGAACGCGGGAACTGGCGGCGTACTGCGGAGGGATTCTCGATAAAATGCCTTCGGGGAGCATCTTTGCGCCGGAAGAAAGCGAGACGGTATATCGGGCCGATGCGGAGGAAGAACCTTTTACGGTACGGATGGAAGACGGCGTTTATGTCGTGGAAGGCCCCTGGATCAAAAATATCGTCGATTCGGTCAACCTCAACGACCACGAATCGGCGCAGTATTTCCAGCGGATCATCCGCAAGAAGGGCCTGATCCGGAAGCTGGAGGAAATGGGGATCCGTGAGAAGGATACCGTCCGGATTTACGAGATAGAGTTTGATATTATTTATCCTCGACAAGCTCGATATGAAGCTTACGGATAATTTTTTGAGCGCGGCGCTGCTCGGCCCGGGGCTGGTAAATTATTTTACCGTACAGGAATGCAGGGAAGATCTGATCGCAAAAGGCTGTGTCGAGCGGGAACTCGACAGCAACGGTACGGTACTGTATTCGATTACGGAGAAAGGCAGGGAGCGCCTCGGGCAGATGCGCTATATGCTTTCCGGCGGTCTCGGCGCGCGGTATGAGGCGTATCTCGAAGCAAACCGGGACACTTTGGAGCGCGGCATGCATGTCAATGCCGACTGCTTCGAAGATTCCGAGGGCAATACGTATATCCGCTGCTACGTCCGCGAGGGCGCTAATTGTATCGTTGACGTGAAATTGCCTGTGGCGGACCGGAGCGACGGCGCGGCAATCTGCGAGATCTGGAAGAAAAATACCTCCGATCTTTATATGCATATTGTAAAAACGTTTTATGACGCTATCAAAACGGGAAAAAATGAAAAGGAGAACGAAACATGAACGCAGGAAAATGTGAATGGTTCATACCGGATGCCTTCTATCCGGTAAAGGATAACGGCGATTACGTGAGCCACGAGGCGGTTTGCGTCCTCAATACGGGTGATACGGACGCACGGCTCGAATTTACGCTGTATTTTGAAGACCGGCCGCCTGTCGGCGGCTTTGCGGCGCTCTGCCCCGCGCAGCGGACGCACCATGTCCGGATGGACCGCCTTAAAGCGGATAGCGGCAATCCGGTCCCCAGAGGCGTTCCTTATGCGATCTTTGTGAAAAGCAATGTGCCGGTTGTCGTTCAGTACAGCAGGTGCGATACGACGCAGCCGGAATTGGCTTTTATGGGCCTGCTTGCTTATTGACAGGCCGCCTGTTTTATTGTAAACTTTGCCTAGATTTTAATATCGCAATCAAAGGAGTGATGATACATAATGAATTATGTGAAAGAGAGTTATGAGCTTGCGAAAAAGCGCTACGCCCAGTATGGCGTCGACACGGATCAGGTGATCGAGGCGCTAAAGAAAATCCCCGTATCCATGCACTGCTGGCAGGGAGACGACGTCATCGGTTTTGAAGATCCGGATGGGCAGTTGACCGGCGGCATCCAGACGACGGGCAATTATCCCGGCAAGGCAAGGACGCCGGACGAGCTCAGAAGCGACATCGAAAAAGCGCTTTCCATGATCCCGGGAAAGCACAGGATCAACCTGCATGCAATTTACGGAGATTTCGAGGGAGAGGTGGAAAGAGACAGAATAGAGCCGAAGCATTTTACCAAATGGGTAGAGTGGGCAAAGAAAAACGGGATCGGTCTCGATTTCAATCCGACCTGCTTCTCCCATCCGATGTCGGCGAGCGGAATGACGCTCAGTCATCCGGATAAAAATGTCCGCGATTTCTGGATCCGCCATTGCAAGGCGTGCCGCGAGATTGCGGCGTACATTGGGAAAGAACTCGGTTCGCCCGCCGTTACGAATTTCTGGTTCCCGGACGGTATGAAAGATGTTACCGTCGATAAATACGGGCCGAGAAAACGGATGATGGAAGGACTTGACGAAATCTTCAGCGTCAAATACCCGAAAGAGTACATTCTTGACGCGGTTGAGAGCAAGGTGTTCGGAATCGGCGCAGAGAGCTACACGGTAGGCTCCAATGAATTTTATATGGGATACGCGGTTTCCAGAGGCAAGCTCTTGTGCCTGGATGCCGGACATTTCCATCCGACGGAAGTCATTTCGGATAAAGTTTCCGCGGTATTTTGCTATATCGACGAATTGCTGCTCCATGTCAGCCGTCCGGTCAGATGGGACAGCGACCACGTGATTATCCTGGACGACGAATTGAAAAATATTGCCGCCGAACTCGTGAGAAACGGCTTTGTCGGCAGAACGCATATCGGACTCGATTTCTTCGATGCCAGCAT
>CABQCN010000242.1 GCA_902462635.1 uncultured Oscillospiraceae bacterium | reverse complement strand
ACAACTTGGATCATATCATATCTTGTACCTGCGCGCAATACTGGCTGCGTTTAAATTTTGCTTGTATTTCATATAAATTTTTAAAATAAACAGTATGTTCACAGGGAAACGGAACGATTGTTCATCGTTGTTTAACGAATGTTCATTTTTGCAATGTTCTGTAAAAAGGGCCGCATTTTTCAGCGTTCCCCGGCGCAGAATTGCATAGCGGGTTTGTTATAACAGTTTGCTCCACGTCTCATTGCACTTTGTTTCCAGGTCGCTGAATACGGTCTGCACATCTTTATTGCCGTTGATAATACTTGCAAACGCCGCCATCATATTGTCATTAGACAGGATCGAAGCGATTTCCGCCGGACCTCTGACAATCACGGAAGCGGGAATATTGGAATCCGGATAAGAAACAAAAGCGTCAAAATTCTTATCGCTCCACTTCGAATCCCGGAAGCGCCAGAAATCTTCATTGGACAGCGATTTCAGCAGAGGAACATTTCCGCCGGTCGTACCGTGATACGCTCTTTGTCCATCCTCCGTCAGGAAGAACAGGGCAAATGCGGCAGCCGTATCGACGTTTCTGGTTCTGTTGTAAACGACATAACCGGTAGCGCCCGCGCCGACTCGGTGCGTCGGGAAGGCAGGGAAGGAGCAGAAATTCCAGTCGATCTCCGCGGTATCGTAAGAATTGCCGTACGCAGTAATCCACTGCAGGTCGCCGAATGTGCGGAATACATAGTCCAGATCCGATAATTTCGCATAACTCTGCGCTTTCTGTCCCGTATATGTAATGACGTCGCCTTTCATCCATCCCTCGTTGCAGGCTTCTACGATTTCATTGATCCCTTTCATAACATTCTCATCGGAGACGAAATTGACTTTTTTATTTACCGTGTCGATCCACTGACCGCCGTACCCCTCGGCAAATGCCTGCCATACGGGAGACCACCAGATTTTGAAAGATGCGCCGACCTGAGTATAGGTACCGTTTTCTTCCAATGTGAGCTTCCGGCAATTCTCCTTAAATTGATCCCAGGACATTGCGTTTTCTCCGGAAGGGATCGTGATGCTTGCTTCTCTGAGGGCGTCATTATTGTAAATCAATATTTGCTGTCCGATATTCCGCGGTACCATGTAAAGGCGGCCGTCGATCATACCGCTGGCAAGCGCGCCGGAAAATACGTTCTGAATGTCGATTCCCAACCGTTCTTTGTAATAATCGAGCATCATCAGCGCATTATGGTTCTTTTTGTAATTATGCGCGTCGTTTGCATCGCACCAGAAGACGTCGCCGATATCTCCGGTAGAGATCCGCGTCGCGTATGTGGTGCGGTTTGCATCGTCAATGGTTACTTTCACGTTTTTATATTTGTTCATAAACGCGTTTGCAAAAGCGGTAGGCGCCGCCGCTTCAGCGGGCGTACCGCTTTCGTTGCTGATGGTGAACTGGATCTCCCCCTCGATTTCTATTTCGTCTTCCAGCTCAATCACGCCGTCATGACGCGGACCGAGTCCTTTACAGGCAAACATGGTAAAAATCAAAAGCGTGACCAGAAGAAAAAGAAACGCCGTTTTCGCATACCGAAATGCACGGGTTTTGTGTTTGGACATAGATTTCACCTCATATATCGTTAATTTATTATACCATATAATAACATATTTATTTCGATGTGGCAACATGTAACAAAACGAAGCTTTTAAAATATGGTTGTCTTTTTCGGATTTATGGTGTAAAATAAATCGATAAAAATTTGTGATTGTATTTTGGAGGTTAACACATGATTTCTGCAGGAGAATTCAGGAATGGAATTACTTTTGAAATGGATGGAAACGTTTATCAGATCATAGAATTCCAGCACGTAAAGCCGGGAAAGGGCGCTGCGTTCGTGAGGACGAAAATCAAAAATGTCATAACGGGATCGACGATCGAACGTTCTTTCAATCCTTCTGATAAATTGCCGAAAGCGCATATCGAAAGAAGAGATATGCAATATAGCTATAATGACGACAATCTGTATTATTTTATGGATATGGAAACGTTTGAATTGATTCCGGTCAATGCCGAAACGGTCGGGGATTCCCTGAAATTCGTGAAAGAAAACGATATCTGCAAAATTCTTTCTTTTAAGGGAAACGTATTTGGGATAGAACCGCCGATCTTTGTGGAACTCGAAGTGATCGATACGGAACCCGGTTTTAAAGGGGATACGGCGACCGGCGCCGCGAAGCCTGCGATCGTGGAAACGGGCGCTACGGTAAGAGTGCCGCTGTTTGTAAATAAAGGGGACAAAATCAGAATCGATACGAGAACGCAGGAGTACATGGAGCGCGCCTGATTGAATTCGGACTGCAGCTCAGAAAAAAGGAGGAATTTAAAATGGGATATTTATCGGAAAGAGTCAGTTATTTGAGAGGCCTTGCGGACGGTCTCAAAATAGACGAGGATACGAACGAAGGCAAATTATTCAAGCTTATCATCGATGTAATCGACGATATCGCAATCTCCGTTGAAGACGCGGAAGATACGCAGAATGAAATTCTCGACGCCGTGGACGATATCGAGGAACGGCTCGACGAAGCGGAAGAATGTCTTTACGAGGAATGCGAAGATGGCTGCGATTGCTGCGCTGAGGAGGATGAATCGGGATATACGGAAATCGAATGTCCGAACTGCGGCGCGGAGATCGAACTTGACCAGGCGGTCATCGATGAAGATAAAAACGTACTGATCTGTCCAAACTGTAAAGAAGAAATTCAGATCGAATGGATCGACGACTGCGAGGCGGATTGCAGCTGCTGCAGCCATGATTGCGCGGAAGAGGACGACGAATAAAAACGCTTTTAAAGCTGAAATAGAAGAGCTGCGGCGAGAATTTGCCGCAGCTCTTTTTTAGATCCGTAAATTTATCCAGGAAGCTTAGCCTTTATCTTCAAAAACGGAAAGCGAAAGGTATCGTTCTCCGGAATCCGGGAGGAGGGCAACGATCTTTTTGCCGGCATTCTCGGGACGGCGCGCGGCCAGACGTGCCGCACGCGATGCGGCGCCGGCGGAGATACCCACGAAGACCCCTTTGGTACGGCAGAGCTCTCGGCATTCCGCATACGCATCGTCCGCAGATAACGCAATGATTTCATCATAGACAGCGGTATCCAGAATTTCGGGGACAAATCCGGCTCCGATTCCCTGGATTTTATGCGGGCCTGCCGCTCCGCCCGATAAGACCGGCGATTCCTGCGGTTCTACTGCATAGATCTTTATCTCCGGATTTTTTGATTTCAGATAGCTTCCGACTCCTGTGATGGTGCCG
>CABQCN010000241.1 GCA_902462635.1 uncultured Oscillospiraceae bacterium | reverse complement strand
ACTTCGCGGCGGGAGTTTCGACGGCGATTTGTTTTATTAACCGGAAACGGGTCGATAAAGGAGACTGTAATACATGTACGGAGAGTTGTTGGAAATTTTTCCGCAGGATGCGGTCCGCTTCGGAGAACCCCTGAAGAAACACACGACATTCCGGATCGGGGGTCCGGCGGATGTATTGGTGCTGCCGCGGGACGAAGCGCAGCTTCTTGCGTTGTTTTCTTATATCCGATGCGGCGGCATCCGGTATGTTGTCGTCGGGAACGGGAGCAATGTTTTATTTCCGGACCGGGGGTTTCACGGAATCGTCATCAAACTGGGCGCGGAATTCAGCGGTATTACGGTGCGGGAAGAAGCGGAAACCGTCGTATTGCAGGCAAAGGCAGGAACGCTGCTCAGCCGCCTTTCTAATGCGGCATATGAATCGGGTCTTACGGGACTGGAATTTGCCGCCGGAATTCCCGGCAGCGTCGGCGGCGCCATCCTGATGAACGCGGGTGCGTATGACGGCGAACTTTCCCAGGTTTTGTACCAAAGCACGTATCTCGATCCGGAGCGTCTTTCGATCCGGCATAAAAATGCGGCGGCGCATGCGTTTTCCTATCGTCATTCTTCCTATCAGGAGGACCGGAATATCATATTGCGCGGAGACTTTCGCCTTCCGAAAGGCGATCGTACGGAAATTCTGCAGAAAATGAAAGAGCTGAACGCAAGAAGAACCGCAAAGCAGCCGCTGGAATATCCCAGCGCCGGCAGCGCCTTTCGAAGACCGCGCGGCTATTACGCGGGGCAGCTGATCGATGACTGCGGATTGCGCGGATATGCGTGCGGCGGCGCGATGGTATCGGAAAAACATTGCGGATTTATCATAAATACGGGCGGCGCGACTTGTGAGGATGTGCTGCATGTGATAGAATATGTACGGAAAACAGTTTTTGAGCAGAAAGGGGTAATGCTTGAAACGGAAATTAAAATAATCGAGGGATAGCGCCATGAGCTTTTTGATACTGACCGGGATGTCCGGCGCCGGAAAAACACAGGCGACAAAATTTTTAGAGGATATCGGTTATTTCTGTATCGATAACATGCCTCTGAAGCTTTTTTCGAAATTTGGGGAGATGTATAAACACAGCGAATTTACGAGCAAGAAAACGGCTTTGGTGACGGATGTGCGCAGCGGCGACGATTTTTCCGATCTTTATCATTTTATCGAGGATATGAAAGAAATCGGGGAACAGATCAAGGTCGTATTTATCGATTGCAGCGATGCCGTAATACTGAACCGCTATAAAGAAAACAAACGTCTTCATCCGCTGGCCGAGGACGGAAATAATGTGAACGCAATTGAAGAAGAACGGCAAAAGCTCGCACATTTACGAACTCTTTCCGATGTCATTATCGATACGAGCGCATATTCCGTATGGGAACTCAAGAAAAATATCGTGAAGTTATTCGGCAGTGCCGATGAGGAGACCGGGATCAAGGTCAACCTCATATCTTTCGGATATAAGCACGGGCTGCCGCAGACGTGTGATCTCGTATTCGATGTGCGTTTTCTGGACAATCCGTATTACGTAGCAGAACTGAAAAAATTGACGGGAAATGATGCCGCGGTGCGGAATTACGTGATGCATCTGAAAGATTGTCCGGAATTTATAGAAAAGCTGGTCGATATGATTGCCTTCTTACTGCCGCTGTACCGCTCCGAGGGAAAAGAAATCCTGGAAATCGGAATCGGCTGTACCGGCGGAAAACACAGAAGCGTGGCGATTACGAACGAGCTTGCGGATATTTTTAAGAAAAAGGGATATTCCGTATTCACGGAACATCGGGATATCTTAAAATAAGCAAAGGGGAAATACATTCATGGACCGTGATACGATTTACATTTTCGGGCACAAAAATCCCGATACGGACTCGATTTGCTCCGCAATCGGTTATGCGGAACTCAAAAAGAAACTGGGATATCAGGCCGAAGCGTGCAGACTAGGGGAACTGAACGACGAAACGCGCTTCGTCCTTGATTATTTTAAAGTTCCGCTTCCGCAGAAAATTTCAAATGTGCGCAGACAGGTCAGCGACCTCGATTTGGATATCGTGGATAAATTATCGCCGGACGTATCGATCAAAATCGCCTGGCATATTATGGAAAAGTCGAATATCCGCACGCTGCCGATCGTCGATGACGCGCAGAAGCTTCTCGGACTTGTCTCCCTGACGAACATTACGGATAAATATATGGACGCGTTTGACTATACGAGTATTTCTACATGCGGCACGAAGATCGACAATATTCTGGAAACGATCAACGGTGAAATCGCGGCGGGAGACCGGCATGATTTTAAATCCATGGGGAAGGTGGTCGTGGCGGCCTGCATGCCGGACAGCTATGGGGATTATATCGAAACGGGGGATATCGTGATCGTCGGCAATCGCCGTGATTCCCAGGAAAAGGCCCTGGAACTCGGCGCAAATGCCATTATTATCACCTGCGGATTCAAACCGGAGGAAACGATCAAGGAAAAAGCGGAAAATCTGGGCGCGCTGATCATAAGTACGGCGTATGATACATATACTACAGTGAGGCTGATCAATCAAAGCATTCCGGTAAGCTCCATCATGACGGCGGATAAAGACAATAATATCGTAAAATTTTGCATCGATGATTATATTGAGGATATCCGTGACAGTATGACGAAGAACCGGTACAGAAGTTACCCGATCCTTGATAAAACCGGCGTGGTACTTGGGTTTATTTCGCGCTATCATTTAATATCGCACCGAAAGAAGAAAGTGATTCTGTTGGATCATAACGAAAAGGGACAGACCGTAAAGGGGATCGAGGAAGCCGAAATTCTGGAGATCATCGATCATCATAAAGTCGGCGACCTGACGACAGCGAGTCCGATTTTATTTAAAAACGAACCGGTCGGCAGCACGGCGACGATTATCGCAAATCTGTACACGGAGAAGGGCAGGCGTCCGACACAGGCGATTGCCGGAATTTTATGCGCGGCAATCATCTCGGACACCTTGAAATTCCAATCTCCAACCGCGACGGATTACGACAGGAGCACCGCGCAGCGGCTGGCGGATATGGCGGGGATCGATATCGACGACTTTGCGGAGCTGATGTTCAAAGCGGGGACGTCTCTGCTCGGAAAGTCGGCGGAAGAAGCCTTTGCGCAGGATTTCAAAACGGTATCGATTCAGGGCTATACCATCGGGATCAGCCAGATCACGGTAATGGGGATGGCAAGTATCGCTGAAATCCATGACGATATTTATTCCTATATGGATCAGATGGCAGCCGC
>CABQCN010000240.1 GCA_902462635.1 uncultured Oscillospiraceae bacterium | reverse complement strand
CGCATACGTTAGTCCCGGCTGCAGTAAAATAATATCATTCGTATGGCAGGTATGGCGGCAGTCATCCGTCAAAAGAGTCAGCATCCCTTTTCTGATATAAATCATCATATGATCATAAAGGAAATATTTTTCTGCCTGGGCGGAATCGGAATCTCCATCTGCCATGCAGGTAGTAAAAGATCTGACATATGGAGAGATCTCGTTGTAATTCATAAAAATTCCCCCAAATGTTATTTTATATAACAATTTTTATTATACGGCTTATACATATATTGTCAATGTATGTTTTTTATAAGACAATAATTGTTAAATTGACGACAATGAATGGTATTTTGATCCTTTTTATTTTTGTATAAAATATTAACATAAAAATACAACCGGAGGATAAAATATGAAAATTCAACAAACAAATTCAAAGCATGTCTGTTTGCCGTTCAAGGTACTTGTCTGTGCGATCTGTATCCTGCTGTTCCTGAGTGCGTGCAGCAGCGCCGAAGGCGAGAACGGGGATGGAAAAGCGACCGCTCCCCCGACGGCATCGGCGCACTCCCCCGCTTCCGGCAGCACCCAAACCCCTGCTTCGCCTACCGGTAAGCAGCCGCCGTCCTCCTTTGAGAAAGGAACCCCTTTCGCGGAGGATACGGAAAATGTGGAAATAATCTTTTCCGCTGATTTTGAAAACACCGGGTTCGACTGCGACGGAGAGGCAAGCGCGATGCATAACGGCGTGACCTACCGCGTCATCGACGGCATTTTAAAATGCAATATCGACGATGACGGAAAGCGTGTAATGGAGTGGGATACGTGGGTTCCCAACACGGAATACTATTTTGACGATTACGCGCAGATAGAATTAAGCTGCGATTTAGCTTCCTTCGTGACAGAAACGACATCGGCCATAGGCAACCATGTCGGGGCATTGTGGGGATGCTATGTCAAAGATTATCTGCTGAGCAACGCAAGTTATGCGTATGATGGAATCTGGTTCAACTTCTGCGCCAGCCAGCCCATATTAGGTTTGTATGGCCTCTCCCTCAGCAAGTGGGGAGATCCTTTTACTACCGTCCCCTTGCCTGAGACATTAGAAGAAATGAAACACGTCACAATCGACTGTACGGACGAAGGAATCGTTTCCGTATCCTTGACCTTGTCAACCGGAGAACAGAAATTAGTGTGCAGAGTAGTAATGGAAACCGATAAAGTTACGGTATTTGATATGGATGGCCAGCAAACGTATCGTTCGGAATACATTGTGGATGAAGAAAACTTCGATGGAAACACCATCCTGGATTCTGCGCAATTTGTATTCTTTCCCCATTTGGGCGCAGCCGATTTGGATAACGTAGTGATCAAAGGTCTAAAAAAATAAATAAATTTCAGGAGGTTTCATTATGAAAGCAAAATTATTTACACTTTTCCTTGCCGTAACGCTATTGGCTACCTCGTTCGCGATGGTAAGCTTTGCAGAAAACAAAGAAGTCGCCTTGGTGGCCGATATCAACGATTGGGAGCCGGGACCCTGGCTGAACAAAGAAGATCCGGAGAACAATTTTTATTCCGTAGCATTCAAAACAAGCGTAGATTTCACCGCTTTTAAATTCTTCTTTTTGGGCGATCCCGGCGCGGAAGGAACGTACGCGTTATATGGTTTCAGCGGCGGCAAGTATTCCGAAAGCCCTGCTGCTTCAGGAGCTTTTACCGCAGAAGGCGATGGGTACATAGAAATCACGTTTCAGCAAACCATAGAGAAAGGCGAGTATAAAATGGTATTGAAAAGCACCGGCAATTTGGATTTCTGTTTAGCGGTTTCCCCAAACAAAGCGGAAGGAATCGATCTTGCGACGGAATGTCAGTCTGCAAGCAACAGTACTCCGGATAACAAGTATCTGCTTTCTTTCCTCATCGTGATCCCGGAGGGATCCGACAGCTATTTTCTCCCTCTCGAAAGTATAACGGACGGGGGCAGCAAACCGGACGACACAAAACCGGATGATTCGAAACCGGACGATAACAAACCAAATGAGACAAAGCCCGTCCCGACAGGCGACACCGCAGCTTCACTGGCAGTATTGCTGATCATGACCGGCTTCGCCCTTATCGGCATCAAACGGAGGTCTTCTTTATGAATCGTAAAAGCATACGAGTTCTTGCCGTAATGCTATGCTCTCTTGTTTGTATTCTGCTCGGCGCCTGTGCCAGGCAGAATACAGGCGAGACCGGGAAGACGCAGGCGCCGGCGGAAGAAACGCCTACGGCAGCGCCGGTTTTGACGGAATATCAAAAATATTTGAATGAAAAATATAAAGATTATAAAGAAATGGAATATGGACTCGATATTACGAAAAAGACGGATTTAGTCGCTATTTGTTATACCATGTGGTTCAACGTAATCCTTGGCAGCGGAAACAAGGAACCGACGAACGTATACAACATCTCGGAAATTTTAGCCGGCAACGGCGATTGGGGGCCGGAGCACGCATTTCATTATTGGGGAAAGCCGGCGCTCGGCTATTACCGCAGCACCGACAAAAAAGTGATCCGGACGCATATGAAGCAGCTGGCAGACGCCGGCGTGGATTTTATCATTCTGGATTATACATACGCTGCGGACGGCTGGTACGGCAGTACCGACTGGACTTCTTACATTCAGAAACCATGTAAGGCGCTTTTCGAAACGATCACGGAAATGCGGAGCGAAGGGCTCCGTACGCCATACGTCGTTTTTTGGGGCGAAACCTCAACCATAGACAGCGACTTGTACGAAAACTTCTATAAATATTACTACTCGAAGGAGGAGCTAAAGGATTGCTTCGTATATTGGGAAGGAAAACCTTTGGCCCTGACCTGGACGAAAGAGGAAAAGTCCAACGAGAAATTTACCGTGAGAGCAATGTACGGGCTGAATCCTGATTTGCCTCCAGGGCAATGGAGTTTTCTGGACGTCGTGAATCACCCTTCTTATGATGCGGACGGGTTTGCCGAGCAGATCTGTGTCTGCGCCGCTTCGCAGGAGCACTATATGTCCGGCGCCGACGCGCACGGCAGAAACCATGGAATCTTTTTCTATGAACAATGGAAAAATGCGTTTCAGTACCGGCCGAAAATCATCACGCTGACTTGGTGGAACGAATGGGCCGCGCAGAGAAATCCGGGCAATGTCTTTGTAGATAATTACAATGTTGAATTCAGCCGCGATATCGAACCGATGGAAGGCGGCCACGGTGATCAATATTATCAATGGATGTGCGAATACATCCGGGCCTATCGTGCCGGAGAAGAATGTCCAAGATTGGTGGAAGAAGGTTATTAAATGCTTCTAAGACTTTTGATTTGATA
>CABQCN010000239.1 GCA_902462635.1 uncultured Oscillospiraceae bacterium | reverse complement strand
TATCCCGGGTTGACGCGGGCGCTGCGTACCGGAGAAGGGTTCCTGGGTACGATAGAATTTTTTCCGGAAGAAGGAAAATATCACCTGGATGGGCACCGTCATTGCAGCGTCTGTCTCACGCCTGCAGAAACGGAAACGCAAGGGGGCGTTTGTCCGGTCTGCGGCAGAAAATTGACGATCGGCGTGGAACACCGCGTGGAAGAACTGGCGGATCGTCCCGCCGGATTCCGCCCTGCGAAAGCAAACCCGTATGAGCGTCTTGCGCCGCTTTTGGAAGTGATCGCCGCTTCCACCGGCAAATCGGCATCGGGAAAGAAAACCGCAGAAGAATATGAGCGTCTGCTGCGCATACTGGGACCGGAGTTTTATATTTTACGGAGCGCTCCGATTGATTCCGTCGAACGTGCCGCAGGTCCGTGTGTCGCTGAGGGAATCCGCCGTCTGCGTCTGGGACAAGTTGCGCTGAAAGCAGGATTTGATGGGGAATACGGTACGATTTCTCTGCTCACGCCAAGCGAGATCAAACGGTTCAGCGGTCAAATTTCACTTTTCGGAAATGATATCGGGGAGTGCTCGGATAAAGCGGACGAAACAGAAAGCGTCCCGTTTTCCGCTCCTTCTGCGGCCCGGCAGCCCGCGCCAAAGGCGCAGCGTGCAGAATCCCTCAACCCGCGGCAGCAAACGGCAGTTTGCGCAGAAGCGCGTATCGTCTCTGTTGTTGCAGGCCCCGGAACCGGGAAGACAAAAACGCTGGTTTCCCGCATCGTGCACCTGATCAAAGAATGCGGCGCAAAGCCGGATGAAATTACTGCCGTGACGTTCACGAACCATGCCGCGGCGGAACTGCGGAAGCGCCTGGAATTGCAGCTGGGCGGCAAACGGGCTGCTGCGCGGATGACCATAGGAACTTTCCATGCGATCTGCCTTTCCTTACTGGAAGGCGTCCGTTTGATCGATCGGGGAGAAGCGCTCACGCTTGCCGCCGGCATCTTGTCTGCGTTTGGAAAAAAGCAAGGCGCCAAGGGGCTGCTTCAAGCCGTTTCCCGGATCAAAAACGGCGTCTCTTTAGAAGACGCGGGAATCAGCAGGGAACTGTATGCGGCGTATTGCTCCCGGATGCAGGATCTGGGCGTTCTGGATTTTGACGATGTACTGATCGAAGCGCTGAAATGCGACGTATCGGGCCGGAAAAATTTCAAGTACATTTTGGTAGATGAATTCCAGGATATCAATGAAATCCAATACGCGCTGATCCGCAGATGGAAACAGAAAAATTTATTTGTTATCGGCGATCCGGATCAATCGATATACGGATTTCGCGGCGCAACGGGCCGCTGCTTCCAACGCCTTACAGTAGATTATCCGGAAACGCAGGAAATCCGGCTGTTGGAGAATTACCGTTCGACGCCGGAAATTCTGGCCGCAGCGATTCCGGTGATTGAACGGAATCCGGGCGGCGCGCGTACGATCGTGCCGAACCGCGCCGCCGGCGCGGCGGTCCGGCTGGTACAAACGGCGGATGACTATTCCGAAGGAATTTTTATTGCCAAGGAAATTGCCGCTATGACCGGCGGCGTCGATATGCTTGAAGCACAGAAATTCGGGCAGGATCGAGAGAGCCGCGCGTTTTCCGAGATTGCGGTTCTTTGCCGGACGCACCGGCAACTGGAATGGATCGAAACCTGTTTGCGTCATGACGATATTCCTTGTGTGGTCAGCGGCAGAGAAGATTTTCTGGATTGTGAGGAAGTGCGCAGCGTGCTGGCGTTCCTCCGCTTTCTCGATACGGAAACCGATGCGGCCGCGCCGGATGAATCCATCCGGAATCTGGCGGAAGAATGGCGCCCCCTGGTCCGCAAAGAAAAACCGTGGAAGTTGATTGCCCGCTGGGAAGAACGGTACGGCAGTTCTCCCGCGCTGGAACAACTCCGGAATCTGGCGGTATTTTCCCCCAGCTTGCGTGAATTATGGAATCTGCTGGCGCTGGGGGAGGAAATTGATTTCCGCCGTGCGGCCGGGAAAGGCTGGGAGGCGGGCGCCGTCAGTCTGATGACGCTTCATGCCTCGAAAGGCTTGGAATTTCCGGCGGTATTCCTGCCGGGTTTAAAAGCCGGCCTCCTTCCGCTGGAATCCCAGGGAAGCGCGACAGACCTGCAGGAAGAACGGCGTCTTTTTTTTGTAGGGATGACGCGGGCGCGCGAAGAATTGATTCTAACCACCTCTCAGGAGCCATCCGTTTTTATACGGGACCTGCCTGCGCGTGTCGTCAGGGAACGCTTTCTACATGAGCCGGAACGGATCGTGGAACAGCTGCGCTTGTTTTAAATCAGCTTCTTGAGGATCTCGCGGATACATTCCAGAACCGTTTTATCGTTCTCTTTGAGCTTTAAAATGATAATTTCGAGCATGTCGCCGTAATAGTGTGATTTCCAGTCCTCCCAGTTGATGCATTCATCCAATCCGATGATGGACCATGCCAGATCATGCGTATAGCCGTAGCGCCAGCTTATCGTATGGAGAATATCGCCAAACTCCGGATTTCCAAGCTTTTGCACATCATTTATTTTATTGTAAACATCTTTCTGCGTAGATTGGGACGCGTATTGGCGGAAAACCTCGGCAAAGTTATGACAGTTGAATGTGTGCCACATCGCCGCTGCAAGCCGCTGCATCCGCTTCTTTCTTCCTTCCGGCTGATCCTCCCCAAGACTGTCGGGACCGTATGTGCCGAGTTTCTTTGCATATTCGTCCCAGATATTCTCTGTGATACAGGCGTCCATCACATACTCGATTCGCTTTAATCCGTCGATCAGCGAATATTTCGGTACAATCTCTTCCGCGACAGTATACAGCGCTTCGAGGCCGTCATAAGCGACTGCCGGATCGGGGGATTCCTGTGCGCATTTGAAATCGGGGCAGATGATTTCATTTCCATCAAAACCTGTGATTACCGCAAACGGAACCTTGTTTTATTTCAGCTTTGCGAGAACAGGCTTGTTGTTTTTTATAGAAACGGCGATTGCATCCTGGAAAGCGGCGCCGTCCGTAACGATTCGGTAATCATAGCCTGCAAAGCCGAACAAAAAGTCGATGTTGTTCTCTGCGCCGTCGGCGTTGAACTGGTTTTCGCCGATCAGCTTGTCCATTTTTGTAGGCGTTCCATCAAAGCGGCAGCGTAGCGAACTGCGGCCGCACATAGTGTCAAAGAGAAAGAAACATTTTTCCTGCAATGCGGATGGTTTCGTGTCGCAATGACCGCAGCCGTTGCATTGTCCGTTTTCCCACTGATTGCAGAATGTTGCCGCTGCGGCTTCGTTTGTCCTTTTTTGAAGATACAGG
>CABQCN010000238.1 GCA_902462635.1 uncultured Oscillospiraceae bacterium | reverse complement strand
TATCTTCCGTACCTTTTGCTTCCGCTTCCTTTAAAATCGCATCGCATTCTTTGACGCCCGCTTTCTCGAGGATATCCCGTACCAGCGTAACCGCATCCACCACAGTCGGCACCCCGATCGCAATCACCGGAATTCCCAGCACTTCCTTCGACAGCTCCATACGGTGATTCCCGACACCGGAACCCGGTATGATGCCCGTATCGGAAATCTGGATCGTCGTATTGACGCGGGACGCTTTTCGGGAAGCCAGCGCATCGATTACAAAAAGAATATCCGGTTTTACCGTGGAAATCATGCCGCGTATGATCTCGCTCGTCTCAATTCCGGTAATCCCCATAACGCCCGGCGATACGGCGCATACGCTGCCGAGCCTTCCGTCGATTTCCACATTTTCCATATTTTTGACGTGGCGTGTCACCACAATTTTATCGATCACCTTCGGACCCAGGGAATCCGCAGTGATATGCCAGTTCCCAAGACCGGCGATCATGACTTCAGGCACCTTTTTATCCAGCGCCGTAATAAATCGATTGATCTCTTCCGCAAGTACCTTCGATACGGATTCCTGAACTTCGATTGTATTGAGCTCCGGATTTTTCAGTTCGATCGTGATATATTTTCCCTTTTTTTTGCCGATCGCCTTTTCTGCTTCCTCGCTCGTAATATCAATATCCGTTATCACAATGTATTCCGTTTCTCTGTTATTTACGGTCATCCCTTCCGGAAGAGTATTTTTCCGTTTCATTTTGCCGGAACGTTTTTCGTCGATCATTTCTCTTGCTTCCAGGGCAAGATCCGTCCTGATTTCCATAAGTGTTTCACCTCAGATGTATCTTGTCCTTTTTACAGTAGATTTATAACATCATTGACACGCGTAAAATTTCAATTATACTTGTAACGTACGGATTTGTGAAACGGAGGAAATTTCCCATGAATTGGCTCAAACGCTTTATGTATGGCAGATACGGTTTCGATGCGCTTTCGAATTTTATCTTGATCGCCGGAATCGTCGTATATTTTATTTTCGCGCTGCTCGGCTGGAACTGGTTTTTATTTATTCCGGGGCTTTGTCTCGCATACACTTATTTCCGCTGTTTTTCCAGAAATATTCAGAAGCGTAAGGCGGAAAACGAAAAATTCAAAGCCATTTTCAGGCCGGTCGTATCGTTTTTTAAAATGAGGAAGCGGATGTGGAAAGACCGCAAGAGCCATAAATACTATAAATGTCCGAAGTGCCGGCAATATCTCCGCGCGCCGAAAGGAAAAGGCAAAATCAAGCTGACCTGCCCGAAATGCAAACAAGAGTTTATCGTTACGACGTAAATTTCAAATCAGTCCCAGATCTTTAAGGAGATGTGGGATATTTCTTTCAAAATTGAGGCCATAGCGCAGATCCGCGCCTTCTTTTTTTGTCGAAGTGATACACAGCACCGTAAAATCCACAGCGATCTTCATCGCCTGTTCTACCGTTTTTCCGTTCAAAAGCGCGCCGAGCAATACGCTCGCAAATACGTCGCCCGATCCGTGGAACGTACCGTTCACGACCCGGGAAAACGCGTATGTATATTTATCTTTCACACAATGATATGCAACGGCGCCGAGGCGGTCGTTGTCATATGAAACGCCCGTCAAGATCACATAATCGTTCCCGAACTCCGCCAGTCTCTGTAAAATTTCATGTATAAGCTTTTCCGGATACGGACCCTCCGCATATTCCATCCCGAGTAAAAACATCGCTTCCGTCATGTTCGGGGTAATGATGTCTGCTTTTTTGCAGAATTCCCGCATGCCTTCGATATATTCCGGTCTGATGCATTTATATAAAGCGCCGTTGTCGGCCATAACGGGATCCACGAACAGCATCGTCCGGTCGTTTTTTAAAAGGGCGACGATTTCGTTCAGGATCGCCAGCTGTTCCAGCGTTCCGATATATCCTGTATAAAGCGCGTCAAATTTTATCTCCAGCCGGTTCCAATGCTGTGCGATGGGAAGCATATCCGCCGTGAGATCCCGGTACGTATAACTGCAGAATCCGCCGGTATGCGTGGAAAGCACCGCCGTCGGGATCACATTCGTTTCAATTCCTGCCGCGCTCAGCAGCGGAAGCGCCGCGGTCAGTGAACATCTGCCTGCACAGGAGATATCGTGGATCGCCGCCACCCGTTTATGCTGATCTAATCTATTTGTCTTCCGCACTTCTATTCGCACCTCTTTTGTAAAATAAAAACACTGAACGGCGCTTCGGCAATGTTCAGTGTTTCTTACCGCATGGTGCTGGTGACCGGACTTGAACCGGTACGGAGTTGCCCCCGAAGGATTTTAAGTCCTTTGCGTCTGCCGATTTCGCCACACCAGCATTGTTTGCAGCATGCGTCATTATAACAAAGCGCCGGAATCCTGTCAAACCTTTTTTCCGCCTGCGCAGGCAGAAAAAGGTTGCTGTCTCAAAAGCCTGAGATTCCGATTTCCGCATAAAGCCCGTAATGGTCCGAGAAATAGTTCCCGTTCACCGCTTCGTCGATTACCTTATATTTGATCGGTTTCGTATTGTTTTTACTCACAAAAATATGGTCGATCGGATACCTGTGCGTATGCGGGATATAGGTAGGGCCTTCATCGCTGTCCTCCGCCAGATATTTTACGTCTCCGAGATTCTCGTAAGCTGCGAATTTCTGATACAGCCGATCCTTCTGATTTTCATGCGTATTCATATCGCCCAAAATGACAACCGGCGCGCCTCCTGCCAGTTCTTTCGACCGCCGTACGATCAAATCGAACCCCTTTTCTTTCGCCTCGCAGCCTTTATGATCGAGATGCGTGTTCATGACAAGCACGGCGTCCGGCGTGACAGTATGCTGTAAACGTACGTATGTACACGTTCTGGGATACTGCGCATCCCAGCCGATAGCTTCCCTGGCGCCTGTTTCATTCAGCCAAAACGTCCCGGAATCCAACAAATGATATTTGTTTTTTCGATAACAGATCAGGTTTGCTTCCGCTCCCAGCATCGGATCGGTCGTTCTTGCCTCGCCTGCAAAGCCATATTCCGCGGGATCCAATACGGCGGTCAGATAAAGGTTCCATTCGTTTCTCATGGTGACCTCCTGCATCCCCATGACATCCGGCTGATATTTGTCCACGTAATATTTCAGCATTTCCGCCCGTTCCGTCCAGGCGATCGATGCGTTCCTGTTTTGCAGATTATAAGAGATTACTTTTAAAAGCTTCATGCGTTCACCTCTTTTCCTAACAGCTCGATTGCCGGTCGTACCGCACCGGGGTTTTTATAGGATTTTATTCAAAATCATGAAATTGATCCCATAATTGATCCTGCCGCGGCACTGCCTTTACCACG
>CABQCN010000237.1 GCA_902462635.1 uncultured Oscillospiraceae bacterium | reverse complement strand
ATCAGGCCCGAAGCCAGAAATACCTCCATATCTTCCGGATCACGCGGGATTTCTTTTTCAAAAGAAGTCACGGAAAATTGTTCCCCGTACACCTCATGCGTAACCCAGCTGCCTTCCAGGGATACGGTTTCCCCAATCTGCAGGAACGGTAGCGTTCCCTTCACGGTAACGATATCTTCTTTCGTCTCCAGCTCGCATATTTTGAAACCACTCTCCGCGTTTTCGAATATGATATCCGTTATGATTCCTCTTAATTGATGCCCGAAATCCGCAGCCATAATTGTCCCCATTTCCTCCCACATGACAAAAACAACGTCACAACGTCTTTTCCCGGAGCATACAATATACTATGCTCCGGAAAAAGAAAGGATTGTCTACCAATGGATATCGCTTACGTAATCATGATTCTGATAATGGAAACAATTATGCATATCTTATTGTTTATTCATTCATAAGTGCTTCGAATTCGTCGCCCTCGATCCGCTCTTTCTCCAGAAGGATCCGTGCAACCGAATTCAGCTTATCGATATTATCCGTCAGAATTCTTTTCACCTTTACATAAGCGCTGTCGATGATTGCTTTGACCTCTCTGTCGATCGCGGCGGCGGTCTCCTCGCTGTAAGTCCGCGTATGTCCGTAATCCTTGCCGATAAATACCTCATTGCTGTCGTTCTCGAACACGAGATTTCCGATGTTGTCGCTCATACCGTATTTCGCAACCATGTTGTGCGCCACGGTATTCGCGCGTTTCAGGTCGGAAGACGCGCCCGTGCTGACTTCGTTCAAAACAAGATCTTCCGCCGCTTTCCCGCCGAGACAGATCATGATTTCTTCGTTCAGCTGGGACCGCGTCATATAGGAAGTATCTTCTTCCGGCCGGTGCGCCGTATATCCGCCTGCGCCGCCCGCGGGGATGATCGAGATCCGGTCTACTTTTTCCGTAGAGGAAAGAAGTTTCACCGCAATCGCATGGCCGACCTCATGGAGCGCCGTAAGCCATTTGTCTTTCTCCGTCATCACGCGGCTTTTTTTCTCCGGTCCGACGATTACCCGGAACGTCGCTTCTTTGATCTGCTCCATTCCGATCGTTTCCCTGTGATCGCGCGCCGCAAGGAGCGCGGCTTCGTTCAGGAGATTTTCCAGATCCGCCGCCGTAAAGCCCGAGGTAATCTTCGCAACATCCGAGAGATTTACGAATTCATCCAGCGGTTTGTTTTTAGCATGCACTCTTAAAATTTCTTCTCTTGCCTTGATGTCCGGATATCCGACAACAATTTTCCGGTCGAACCGCCCCGGTCTTGTGAGCGCGGGATCGAGGATGTCCGGCCGGTTCGTCGCCGCGATGACAATAACGCCTTCGTTCATACCGAACCCGTCCATTTCAACAAGGAGCTGGTTTAAAGTCTGTTCCCGCTCGTCGTGGCCGCCGCCCAGACCCGCGCCCCTGTGGCGTCCCACCGCATCGATTTCATCTATAAATACGATACACGGAGAATTTTTCTTTGCCTGTTCAAACAAGTCGCGCACGCGCGATGCGCCGACGCCGACGTACATTTCCACAAAATCCGAACCGCTTATGGAGAAGAACGGTACGCCTGCTTCTCCGGCCACCGCTTTGGCAAGATACGTCTTTCCCGTTCCCGGAGGGCCTACCATCAGTACGCCTTTCGGAATCCTGGCTCCGAGCAGAGAGTATCTTTTGGGATTTTTCAGGAAAGAAACGAGTTCCATCATTTCTTCCTTTTCTTCCTCGGCTCCCGCTACGTCGGCAAATGTAATTTTACTCGTCGTATACAGACGCGCCCTGCTTTTACCGAAATTCATGACTTTTCCGCCGCCGCCTTGACCCTGGCCCAGCATAACGTACATAAAGATAAAGAACAGCACCACGAGCAGGATATACGGCAGAATCGTTACGATAAACGGGATTTTCTTCACGACTGCTTTATATTCGATCGATCTCCCGTTCTGGAGTTCTTTGATCATCAATTCGTCGAAATTATCGTACGATTTGATATTCAGCATGTACTTGCCGGACTTCATTTTCTCGTCCGCATTGCTGTCTTCTTTGATCACCACAGTGGCGGTGGTATCTTCCAGATCTACCTTTTTTATATTATCGGCATTCAGCTCTCTGATAAATTCCGTATACGTCATTTCGGGGGGATTGATCAGGCTGGTGATTACGACACCGAACAAAACGATGATCCCAACGATGACCAGATACGGCGAAATACTTTTCAATAACTTCAAGCGAACGACCTCCTTTACTTTCTATAATATTCTTCATTCAAAACATACAGGTCAGGCACGTTTCGCAAAATTCCGTTAAAATCCAATCCGTACCCTACAACATATTCATCAGGAACAGTTATTCCCGTATATTCGGCTTTTAAATCAACTTTTCTTTTGGAAGGCTTATCGAAGGCTGTACAGATCCTGACGCTCAGCGGATTGCGCGCAGAAAGCAAATCTTTCAGGTAAGTCAGCGTCAGCCCGGTATCGATGATATCTTCCACGATGATTACATGTTTTTCATTGAGCGGTACGTCTACGTCTTTGATCAGCTGCACGATGCCGGAAGATTTCGTGGAAGAACCGTAGCTCGATACCGCGATGAAATCCATTTCCACGGGAATCCGGATTTCCCGTACCAGATCCGCCAGAAACATGAAACCGCCTTTCAGCACTCCGATTAAAAATAATTCTTTTCCACGGTAATCCTTTGTAATCCGAGCGCCGAGATCCGCGACCATGCTGCGGATTTCTTCCCGGGGGACCAGCACTCTGCCCAAATATTCTTCGATTTCTTTCATCCATAAACCTCCGTCTGCCCGACATGTTTTACTATTATAACACGAGATGAATTTTTATCAATAGGCGCGATTGCGCTTCTTCGGATTCCCGGGATCCAGAGCACTTCGCTGCCGATTGCCGCTACAACGATGAAATCGCGTTCCAGCCGCCCGATTTTCCGATCGATAAAAAATTTTCGTAAACTTTTCCCCCCGGACGAACCGAAAGGCGTAAAATGGTCTCCCGCCCGGTTTTCCCGGAATTCGATCCGATAATCCGCTCCGTAGGTTTCCCGCAAGGTATCCGCGTCAAAAACTTCCGCATCGCCGCTTATCGTTTCCGCCAGCCGGAGCGCTTCCCCATTCGAGACGATTCTTTCTTCTATCGTAAAATCATCGCAGACGCCGGTTTGACGCACGCCGTGTTCCAGCCAGCTTTGATGCGTAAAAGACAACCCGCCATACTCCGTGACGCAGCGGACACCGGAAGGAAGCTCGAGGATTTTACCGGGGACGGAAGATTCCGCAAGCGCGCAGACCCGCTCGATCATTGCGGAATAGATTCCCGAAAAGTCCGGGAAAACGAGATTTCCCGC
>CABQCN010000236.1 GCA_902462635.1 uncultured Oscillospiraceae bacterium | reverse complement strand
TTTATCGGAAAAATCTGAATAACGGTAGTTGCCTCGCTATGTACAATCCAACCCGGTGAATTTATTTGACCCATATGGATATGCTCCTACTTATTCTTTTGGATAAAGATATGATTTAGGCAATGCATGGTATGCAAGATTCGATAGAGGTGTTGTTGGAAACAAAGACCATGTGCATATCTGGAACGGTAAAAAAGAATATGTATTTACTATTGAGGGAGAAATTAGCCATGAAAATAAAACTGAAAGCGGTATGCCTCCTAACAAAAATGAAAAATTTGAAGAAAAAAACTGGATTTGATTTCGCTAAAAAGCGTGCAAATTCTATAAAGAAAAACAAAAAATCAATTAGTGAAGATAATCGTGTTTATTTATCGGATTATCCAGTAAAAACTACTATAAAAGCTTTCTATGATCCCATGATTCCCCATTTTACGCCTAAATTCGTGTTTCCAACAATCTCACCACCGTTTTACTTCTGGTCGGCGCCAATTTTAATTGGCTAAAAATGCAAAGGGGTGAAAAATTTGAAATTTATATATGTATGGATAAATGCTGAAAAACATTTTATAGAAACATCAGGTATTCGTTTTTATGATTTCTATCATGGAATAGAAAAAAAACCAGATAATATTTTGGTGTTGAAGGGAGATTCATTAGATTCTTTTTATAATGAAAGTTTACGTTTAGAATATATGCTAAATAAACAGATTGATTCTTTTATACAGTTGGATTTCTGCCATCACGGCGATTTTTGTTGGGTTGATTTTGCGCAAGAGGAAAATCTCAACCAGGTATCCGATGAAGAATTATCGGAATTATTGTTCATAGCGCATAAATTTGAACCATTAAACTGCATTAAATTCGAAAGCCTACATAATAGGTACCTATATTGCTCACATGATGATGACTATTTGACAAGAATATATATGGACGTAGAAAAATATATTAATGTGATAGAATTTGTTATTTTAGCTCATTTAAAGCAGAAAAATAAAATATTGTTTTCTAGAGAAATAAAAAATAGGTTATTTCAATTCTGCCAGTCTGGAATCATATTCGATTTAGAACAAAAATCCGATAGAATAAAATTTTATGTTGTTCAGAAAACAAGGATCGACGATATCCATGAAAGGCTCATTGAATGCAGAAAACAAGGGGATGGCTGGTATTTAACGGTTCGAAAAAATGAATGGACTTTAGAAAATGAATCCAAAGGGCGGGGATAGGTTTTATCAGACGTTGGTTTACGGCTCGGTCGTTTCGGCAGGACTTGCAAGATCAAGTGCAGGTATTTATAATGAAGTCAGAGATGGGAAGTATATAGCGTTAGGATATCTGAGATATTATTTTTAAAGGGGAATCTATATTGAAAAGCAGGATATAAAAGAACAATGGTTTCTTTATAGCTATTATTTCAATTATCGTTGTTCCGGGATTCCTTTGGATTTGCTTATCCCCCTTTAAAAGCACGTGATAAAAATGAAATGGAAAAAATTTTCAAATAGGACAATTCCGTTACGATCGATTAGAGACGCTGACGCTAAAGAAAGAATGCTGTTTACTAGAGCTAATACACACGATGTAAAAGTTGAAAATGAAGCGGCAGTAAAGGCGATGAACCGGCTTTTAAAAATAAGGATATCGTGTAATTGGGAAAATGATACTACAATCTATTTTCAAAATTGGGCAATGCTTGAAGAGGATCGCGGTATTGCCTATTCCCTCCAGGAAGAGGATCAACCTGTACTTGCGTTTCTTACAGAATTTGAGCGGTAATCAGAAACCGGATGGGCGGAACCAGTAAGCGCACGAAATATGCGGAAAGCAAAAAAACAGTTTGACAAGCATTTGCCGGAGGAGGCGCAGCGTATGAAAAAAATGATCGTTTGCTCGTTCCTTATTTTATGTATAGGAATAGTGGGCGTATTTATGATGAAAAAGAATACGGACGAAGTGGAAAATTTTGCTTTATCTGAGTATCAATGGACTATTGAAGAATTTCCTTATGAAAAATACGTAGGGACAGTCGATACGCCTCAGAAGGCTAAAAAGCAAGCGGGAATTGTATGGGTTGAGCGGTTCGGAAAAGAGGCGGACCCGTTTCTTAATAGAAAAATTGAAATATTTTATGATAAAAAATCCGAATGCTGGCTTGTGAAAGGGACCTTGCCGAAGGATACATTAGGAGGCGTTCCGAATGCAATCCTCCGGAAAGATGGAACCGTCTCATCCGTTTGGCATGAACAATAGCGGGCTTGGAATCCCGGTCAGAATCAAAACAATTATTGAAAGGGAAGAGAAGGAACCGGAGCAATATTAATAAATTGGCAAGGATGCGCCCCGAAAGGATTGTGTTCTACCCGTTTCGTAAAAAAGCTGTCGACGGCTGCCGCCGATTTCCCCTGCTTTACAAATCCTGCCGCCGCGGCTATAATCAATCGGGTAGAATGGGAAGCAAGGTGTGTTGGCAGTGAGAATTTTATCGGCGGAAATCTATAATAAGCAGAAAAAAATCACTTTATTTTTTGAACATGAGACAATGCCGGACGCGGAAGAAACCGCACGGCTGCAGCAATATTGGAAGAACAAATTAAAAGCCGGCGACGCGGTGCGGATCGAGATCCGCGTGCGGGCGCCGGAACCGGAGCAGAACCGGCAGGAGGAAATCCCGCTGCCGGAAGAACCGCCTGTTTTCCCGCAGGAAGAAGCGGCGGAAACGGTGGCCGTGCCGTTCAGCATCGCAGAATACGAAGCGGCGCAGAAGGAAAGCATCCGTCTTGCCGCCAGAAATCTGAGCGGCTCCGCCGGATCCGAAAGCGGCGGCGGGGGCGGCGGAACGTACGTCAAGAAGAACAGGGGCGAATACGGCAACCGCGGCGACGGAAAGTATTCTAAAAAGAAAAAACTAACCCCCGCGGAGGGCGAGGAACTCCGGCGGGATTCGGACGGCAATCAAATTTATCTCGGGACGGAAATCGACAGCGTCATCAGTAAAATGTCGGAGATTGACGCCGACTCGGGCTATGTCGCCGTATCCGGCAAAATATTCCGCTATGAGGACCGGCAGATCCCAAGCGGCTCTTATATCGCCATGATCGAAATGACGGACAACACGTATTCCGTAGTGGCAAAATTCTTTTTCGACGAATTCGACTTGAAATTCGTCCGGTCTACCTTCAAAGAAGGCGGCTATATTACCGTGTACGGCCAGGCTTCCCAGGATAAATATACCAGGGAACTTACGATCATGGCCAGAAGCATCGTAGAGTACAAGCCGGTGTTCCGCCAGGACAATGCGCCGGTCAAACGCGTGGAATTGCATTTACATACGAATATGAGCGCGCAGGACGGGCTGACGCGCCCGCCGGAGCTTGTGAAACAGCTCGTAAAATGGGG
>CABQCN010000235.1 GCA_902462635.1 uncultured Oscillospiraceae bacterium | reverse complement strand
GCACAAATGTATCTGGGTCAAATAATTCGTTGAATATCACATTGTTCATACTTTACCTCCAATCGGCAAAATATATGCCTTATATAGTATACATTCCTTAAAGCTTCAAGTCAAATAAAAGTGCCTTGGCTTCTTCGTAATTTTTTGCTTTATTCATAAGATAGTCTGCCGGGAAAAGCGATTCGTAACGGCTGCTGAAATAGCGGTTGTCCAGGAAAAGGACGAATCCTCTGTCTTCCGTTGTCCGGATCACCCTCCCCGCTGCCTGAATGACTTTATTGATGCCGGGATATACGTAGGCGTGGGAAAAACCGCTTCCCTCTTCCCGGGTTTCATGCCACAGGGAAATCAATTCGCGCTCGGCGCATACCATCGGAAGCCCTACCCCTACGATTACCGCGCCGGATAATCTGGAACCAGGCAGGTCGATTCCTTCAGAGAACACGCCGCCGAGCACGCACAAGCCGATATGGATTTTCTGGGGATTTTCCTGGAAACTTTCCAGAAAGGCTTCGCGTTCCGCAAGACGATTGCTTCTTGGCTGTACGGAAATATAATTTTCCGTAAATTCTTCATCCAGAACGGCCGCCACGTCGCTCAAAAATTTATAGGAGCTGAAAAAGACCATAAAATTCCCTTTTCCGCCGCACGCGTGTTCTGCATATTCTTTCACAAGCACGATATATTTTGCGATTTTTCCGTAATACTCTGCGCGTTTGGAATAGGTAGTTTGGACGTCCGCCGCCATGATCGCGAGTCGGTTTTCCGGCGGGAACGGAGATGGAATTTTAATAAAACGATCTTCTTCTCTGCGGCCGCCGATGGCGTCCGTATAAAATTCGAACGGCGTCAAGGTTCCCGAGAAAAAGGCCGCGGCAACGGCGCCGCCGATGCAGGCCTGGATCAGCTGCGCGGGATGGGCGCAAAACAAAGTATAGGAAAGATTTTTTTCCGCCAGATCGTAAAACGCATAATAATTCTCATTGAACAGCCTTGCGATGTCGCAAAAAAATTTCAGATGAAAATAAAGGTCGAGAAATGGTTTGCGGATTTCATCCGGAACGGCTTTCTGCTTCAGAAGCGCGTAGGCGGATTCCGTATACTCCGAACATAATTTGATCAGCTCTTGATCCGGTTCCCGGAAGCATACGCTATCTTGTTCCGGTGCTTTCCCTTTTGCGATAAAAAAGCTGTTGATCGCCGCGGCGTTTTTTTTGAGCTTCTTAAGCCCTTTCGTATCATATCCTTTTAATAGGCGGCCAAAGTCCAGAAATTGTTTTTTGTAGATTTTTGCGGAATACATTTCCCGCGCCCTGTCCGGAAGGTTATGCGCCTCGTCGATCAGATAGACGTACGGTAATTTTTTCGGCGCGCGCGGCGCTTCGCCGAAATACCGTTGTAATTTCGCAGTGGGATCGAAGAGATAATTGTAATCGCCGATGATGACATCGCACCATAACGAGATATCGAGCTGTAACTCAAACGGACAGACCGTATGGCGGCCGCTCAGATCTGCAATGACCGCTTTCGTAAACTGCGTTTGAGAGGTCAGCGCTTCATACAGACATTCGTTCACGCGGTCGTAATGGCCGCGTGCGCGTGCGCACGTCTCCGGGTTGCATTCCGGCGTTTCCAGCGGACAGATTTTTTCTTTTGAAGTCAGCGTAACGGTAAATAAATCGCGCAGCTGTCCGGAAAGCAGCGAAGCGGCGGCCTGCGGCGGACCGCTGCCTGCATTTGTTGCGGTCAGATAAAAAATTTTTTGGATCTCTGTGGCCGAATCTTCCCGGCACATTGCTTTTAACGCGGGAAAGAGCATCGAGACCGTTTTGCCGATTCCCGTAGGCGCGTGCGCATACAGGTTCGTGCCGGTTCCTTCCGTGATCGTTTTATATACGGAAACGGCGAGCTCTCGCTGTCCGCGCCGATAAGCGGGAAACGGAAAGCGAAGCATATGTAGTTCTTCCTGCAGCGCCGTCTGCCGTTTTGCATCCGGGAGGATCCATTTGAAATATTCGTCCGTAATTCCGGTGAAGAATTGCTCCAGTTCCGCTGCGGTAAATTCCGTGCGGAATTCCGTCTGACTGCGCTCGGAAATATTGTAATATAAAATATGTATGCATACTTCTTCGCAGCGGTATTCCGGCATTTCTTCGAGCATCGCTGCGTAACACGCGGCCTGCGCGGTATGCAGCGGGTCGGGTTCTCCGGTTTCCGCAATCCGATACTCGATCGTTTTGATTTCATCGACGTGGAGCACGCTGCCGCGCCGGTAAAACCCATCGCAGCGTCCTTCCAGTTCCAAAATTACGCCGTCTTTCTCTTTCGTAAAACACAGTGCTTTTTCCGCGGTATAACCTTCCGTTTCAGTTTTATATTTGCTTTGCAGCTTTCTGTGGATCTCTGCGCCGAGCTGCGCGCGTTCCGGCGAGAAGAAAGAATCGCCCGGCGCAATATCTCCATGCCGGAGCAGAAATTCCACCAGGCTTCTTACATTGACCGTATATTTCGGCAGCGGTTCTTCCTGCTTCATTATACGAACTCCCGGAAAACGTCGTTGGCGTAATCGAGTCCGTGTTTCGTCAGCCTGGCGGTATCTTTCAGCTCGATCAGATCCTTTTTCTCCAGTTTCTCGAGCTGATCGGAAAACTTGTCGAAATAGCTGCAGCCGAAACGTTCGAGAAACGCCTCGGGAGAAGGGCCTTTTATTTTACGGAAGCCGAGCATCATGAATTCGCGCATTTGTTCTTCCAGAGAAATCCGTTCTTCCGTTCCCTTGTAAAGCCCCATGCAATAATCTTTTAAAAGGTCGGTATTCCGCTGGCGGATATAGTCGCAATAAGTACAACCTTTTTCCGCGGGATAATAGGAAGAAGCGCCGAGGCCGAGCCCCAGATACGGCAGACATTCCCAATATTTCAAGTTGTGCCTGCTTTTATAAAATTTTTTTGCGTAATTCGATATTTCATATTGATAGATCTTTTTGGTATTCAGATATTTCCGGATGCTGTAATACATCTGGCGTTCCAGGCCGTCATCGATCTCCCGGGCCTGTTTATGCGCAAAAAGCTGGGAGAGCGGCGTGTTGTCTTCGACAATGATGCTATATGCGGAGACATGCATCGCGCCCCATTCGGCAACGCGCTCCAGATCCGCCTGCATTTCTTCGAAGGTTTCGCCGGGTTCCGCGCCGATCTGGGGAATGCCGAAGATCAAGTCGCAGCTGATATCCTTAAAACCGGATTCCTTTGCCATATGTATGGTTTCCGCGCAGTCCGCGCTGTTATGGATCCTGCCCAGCGAACGCAGCAGCCTGTCGTGCGTACTCTGCATGCCGATGCTGATGCGGTTTACGCCCGCCTGTCTGTAAACTTCGAAATGTTCCCAGGTTACGGTGCCGGGATTGACTTCCACGGTGATTTCCGCATA
>CABQCN010000234.1 GCA_902462635.1 uncultured Oscillospiraceae bacterium | reverse complement strand
GATGACGCTTTCTCTTGCAGGAACCTGGCGGCCGGTGCGCCGTCGAGCGCTCTGTGGTCGAAGGTAAGAGAAAGCGTCATCGCCTGATACAGCTTCATTTCACCGTTTACGTTCTTTACGCGTGTTTCCAGCGTATTCACGCCGAGAATGGCGGTTTGCGGCGGATTGATGACGGGCGTAAAGGATTCGATTCCCATCGTCCCGAGGTTCGTAATCGTAAAGGTACCGCCTCTTAGCAGATCCGGATTGATCGTGCCGGCCTGCGCGTCTGTCGCCAGTTTCTTCGCTTCGACAGAAATCTCATTGAGCGATTTTAAATTGGCATTCATCAGCGTGGGAACCATTAGCCCTCTGGGCGTATCGACAGCTACGCCGATATGCGCATTTTTGAAATAGCGCATCGTTGTCCCTTCGTTGATAAAGTTTGCGTTGATATCTTTATGTGCGAGAATCGTTCTGGAAACGGCGAAGATAATGATATCGTTGATCGTAATGTTATTCAGACCGAGCTTTTCTTTATTTTCCTTGAGCTGTTTGCGGAATGCCAGGATATTCGTAGCGTCGAAAGAAGAATTCAAGGTCAGCTGCGCCATTGTTGAAAGGGAAGTATGCATCGATTTCGCAATGACTTTACGGATATTCGGAATCTTGACGTCTTCAAAATCGGCGGCTTCCGCAGGCGCGGATGCAGCAGCGGAAACAGGCGCATTTTGTACGGGTGTCTGCGGCGCCTGCAAATCGGAAACCGATATTTTACCGGCAAATCCGGTACCGCTCATTCCGTCTTTCGCAAACGCGCCTGCGGCATACGTCGTATTCCCGCCTGCAGCGATAAAGTCTTTGATATCTTTTTCCACGATTCTTCCGTACGGGCCGGAGCCTGCTACGAAAGCGGGATTGACGCCTGCCCGTTCGGCACAGTTTTTGGCCCGCGGAGAGATAAAATATTTTCCGTCATGGGCAGCGGCCGGAGCGGACGCCGAAGCAGCGCTGCTTTGTGCCGGTGCAACCGGAGCGGGCGCGCTTTGCGCTTGCGCAGCCGGAGCGGCGGACGCTGCCGACGCATTGGGATCAAATTCCGCGAAACCGTCCCCGGGCGCGCCGATCACGCAAACGTTCGTCAGGCAGGGAACATCGTCGCCTTCCTGGAAAAAGATTGCAAGTACGGTGCCATCGAATTTTGATTCTTCGTCAAATGTCGCTTTGTCGGTTTCATAGGTAAAAAGAGGATCGCCGGTCTTTACCTGATCGCCGACTTTGACATTCCATTTGGAAATAATGCAGCTTTCCACCGATTGTCCCTGGCGCGGCATGATCACAGGATTCGCATTGGATTTGGGTCCGGCTGCTGCCGGAGCTGCCGGAGCTGCCGGGGCGGGAGCCGCGGGGATTTCCGCGGGAGCGGAAGCCGGAGCCGTTTCTGCCTTTGCGCCGTTCGGGGAAAACGAGGAGACGTCTTCTCCTTCGTTTCCGATCACGCAGACGTTCGTAAGACAGGGGACATCGTCGCCCTCTTCAAAAAAATGAACCAACATGGTACCTTCAACTTTTGCTTCTTCGTCGAATGTCGCCTTGTCGGTTTCATAAGTAAATAATGTGTCGCCTACGGCAACTTTGTCTCCAACCTTTTTGGCCCAATTAGAAATAATACAGCTTTCAACCGATTGCCCTTGCCGTGGCATGATAATGGGTGTGGCCATTCAATAACCTCCTTGATTTGATATATATTTACAACTACATGTTATAATCTAACACAAGTCTGTAAAATTGTAACACCAAGGCGGAGAATCGTCAACCGCAAAATATGAAATTTCAGGAAAGAAGTTTTGTCCGCGACATATAAAGAACGAATTTCACCGCGGCAGCGCGCCATCCAGCCGGGAAAGCGCTTGATAAATCAATTCCGTATTTAATTTAAAATTCGAAACGCTGATAAATTCTTCCGCCGCATGCATATGGTTGTCGGCGCCGGGCAGTTCCGGACCGAATGCCGCCGCACCGGGAATCCCGTGGGCATACGTCCCGCCGCCGATTGCCAGCGCTTCTCCTTTTAAACCGGTCGTTTCCTCGTAAGCCCCAAGCAGCGTCCGTACCAGCAGGGAATCTGCGTCCGTATGGTGCGGCGCGGAAACATGACAGCCTGCCAAAGAAAACGCTTTATCGGAGAACGCTTTTTTTAAAAAGGCTTCGAGGCGCTCTGCGCTTTGACAGAGCGGAAACCGGATATCGAACGTCCCGGTAAAGGCCGGATCCTGATAAGAGAATTTGTCAAAGGAAAGTGTGAGCGCGCCGGATACGCTGTCCGAGGATGCGATACCAAGCGCTTTTCCGTCCGATTCCCCATGCGGACACAGGGCGGCGACGTCCTCCCAGGCCGGATCCAGATATGAGAGAAAAGCAATCAGTCCGGTCACGGCATTCCTGCCGGATTCCGGAAGGGAAGCATGCGCGCTCTTGCCAAACGCAAAGACCCGGAACGTGCCGTCGTCTTGCCGTTGGTACGTATAGCGGATGCCGCGCGGACTCTTTGCGGCCGCGGATAATTCTTCCGCGGAAACGCCGCACACGAGCGCTTCTGCTTTATCGGGGACAGCGTTTACCGCCGTGCCGCCCGCGGCAGACAAGATTTTTCTGCGCGCGGCGGACGGAACGAACGTTTTCGTAAAAGATACCACCGCTCTTCCTTTCTCCGTATTGATCACGGGATAGTTTGCATCGGGGGTGAAAACGATTTGCGGGAGTTTTTGGGATTCTCTATACTGTGCGAGATCCTGCGAGCCGCGTTCTTCATCCGTCCCGACGATGAGGCGGATATTGTGCGCGGGATTACCGAACGTTTTCAGATATTGCATCGCGTATAAAACGGAAACCAAAGGCCCCTTATCGTCGATTGCGCCGCGCCCGTATATATTGTCTCCGTCCAGCGTAGCGCGGTAAGGGTCGTGGATCCAATTGCCGCCGGCAGGGACGACGTCCGCGTGGCATAAAATACCGATGTCAGGAAATCCCTCTTCATAAAAATCGATGATACCCACCATATTTTTGTAATGAGAAACGGAAAACCCCATTTCGGAAGCAATGTGCAAAACTTCCTCCAAGGCCTGACGCGCGGCTTCTCCGAACGGCGCATCGGGACCGGGTTCTCCGCCGATACTTGGAATCCGGATCAGACGATCCAAAGCGCGCAGCATATTGTCAAATTCCTCATCGATATATTTTTTGATTTCCATAAAACACCTCGCGTTTTCCCTAGCCTTTTCTGTCCTCTTCATTCTACCGCAATAAATTATTCGGCGCAAGGTTGACAAGTTCTTTCTAATTATTGTAAAATCTCCTTTGATTGAAATATTTTCCGGGGAGCCGAGGAGAGAAATTTGTATTTAAAAAGATTGGAAATGCAGGGCTTTAAATCTTTTGTGGATAAAACCGTACTGGATTTTAATAAGGG
>CABQCN010000233.1 GCA_902462635.1 uncultured Oscillospiraceae bacterium | reverse complement strand
CGCGTCGGATTATTTTCCCCGCATGTACGAATGCGCCGAAAAGCTCCTTCGGGACGGATTGGCTTACGTCTGCGACCTGAGCGCCGACGAAATCCGCGATTACCGCGGCACGCTCACGGAACCCGGCATCAACAGTCCGTACCGCAGCCGCACCCCGGAGGAAAACCTCGATCTGTTCCGCAGGATGCGGGCCGGCGAATTTGCGGACGGAAGCAAGGTGCTGCGGGCCAAAATCGATATGGCCTCGCCCAATATCAATCTGCGCGACCCCGTCCTTTACAGAATCGTGCGCGCCACGCACCATCACACGGGAGACGCCTGGTGCATCTATCCGATGTATGATTTCGCCCACCCGCTCGAAGATGCGTTCGAAGGCGTCACGCACTCGCTGTGCGACCTCGGTTTCAAGGATCACCGGCCGCTTTACGACTGGGTGGTAGAGAAGTGCGGCCCGTTCGATCCTGCGCCGTGTCAGAACGAATTTGCACGGCTGAACATTACCTATACGCTGATGAGTAAGCGCTATCTGCGTAAGATGGTGGAAACCGGCATCGTAAACGGCTGGGACGATCCGCGCATGCCAACGCTCTGCGGACTCAGAAGAAGAGGCTATACGCCGGCAGCAATCCGCAATTTTATCGACACCGTAGGCGTATCGACAAGCTACAGCGTCGTAGACTATGGGCTGCTGGAATACTGCATCCGGGAAGATCTGAATCGGATCGCGCCGCGCGGTATGGCCGTGCTCGATCCGATCAGGCTCATAATCGATAATTATGAAGATGGACGCATCGAAGAATTCGATGCCGAAGTCAATCCCGAAAATCCGGACATGGGAACGCGGAAGGTGTATTTTTCCAAAGAGCTGTACATCGAACGCACCGATTTCATGGCCGAACCGGTCAAAGGCTATTTCCGCCTGTTCCCCGGCAACGAGGTACGTCTCAAATACGCGTATTACGTGAAAGTCACTTCTTACGAAACGGATGAGGCCGGAGCGGTAACGGCCGTACACTGCACGTACGATCCCGCATCCAGAGGCGGATGGCTGGCCGACAGAAAGGTCAAGGGAACGATCCACTGGGTCTCCGCGCACGACGCGGTATCCGCAGAAGTCCGTCTGTACGATCAGCTTTTCACCGAACCCGATCCGATGGACGATACGGACGGAAGGGATTTTACCGAGAAATTGAATCCGGACTCCCTCATTGTCTGCAAAAACGCCGTCGTGGAACCGTATCTGGCGAACTGTGAAAAGAACGCGCATTTCCAGTTCCTGCGAAACGGCTTCTTCAGCAGCGACGACGATCATACGAAAGAAAAGCCTGTTTTCAACAGAACCGTGTCTCTGAAAGACAGCTGGAAGAAACAGACCGCCAAAGGATAACAGAAGGCTTTCAGAGAAACAGTTCTCTGAAAGCCGCCATATCGGAAACCGTATATTCCGCTACCGTAACCGGCGCGCCGGGGTTCCCTTCCGTAAAAAGGCAGGTATGGACCCCGGCATTTTTGCCGCTCAGAATATCGATTTCCCGGTCCCCCACCATAACGGTTTCCGCCGAATCCATGCGGTACCTGCGGAGCAGATAGCAGATCGCATCCGCCGCAGGTTTCTGCGGGAAAGCATTCTCTCTGGTGACAAATCCTGTAAAATATTGCGCAAGATCATATTTTTCGAGGTATTTGACCGAAACGGCGTCCCGGTGCGTATAGAGGAAATTCCTGCCTCCGGCGGCAGTCACGCCGGAAAGCACGTCCGCCGCGCCCCGGTACGGGCCGGCCAGGGGCGGCGCGTCGATGTCCGCTTCCCTGCGGAAAAACTCGTTCCATTCGTCATCATCCGCTTCACAGAAGGCGCGCGCTTTGCCCATATGCTCTCGGCACACGGCGTACAGCGCGTCGTACTCATAATGCCGGCCGCGTTCCGCCATGTAGCGGCGGAGCACCGTTACGGTATGCGTGTAAGTATCGAAAAAGTTCCGTCAAAATCCCAGATAAAATTTTTCATACGATTATTTTAGCATATCGGAAAATTTTTGCAAACCGCTCTTGCGGGCCGCGGAAAAATACTATAAAATCCTTTCGGAAAGGAAGGTTTTGGATATGGATGTTACGATTCGAAAAGCGGAGCCTTCGGACAGCGCGGGGCTGCTCAGACTCCTGAAACAGATCGCCGGACTCCATCACGCGGGACGCCCGGATATTTTCCGCCCTGCCGGCAGCAAATACGACGAAAGGGAGATTGCGGACATTTTACGCGACGAAATGAAACCGGTCTTCGTTGCCGTGGACGATACGCAGCGCGTACTCGGATACGCATTCTGCATTCTCAGGGAATGCAAAGGCGACGCCATGCTGCAGGACCGGAGAACGCTTTATATCGACGATCTTTGCGTGGATGCGCAGCAGCGCGGGCAGGGCCTCGGGAAAGCGCTGATGGACGCGGTGCGAAATCATGCCGCGCAGACCGGCGCCGTAAGTCTGGAATTGAACGTATGGAACTTCAATAAACCCGCACTTGCGTTTTACGAGCATCTCGGCTTTGGCGTGCAGAAAAGCATTCTGGAATTACCGATCTGACAGGGACCCGGATTTCCGTTTCGCAGCGATTGACGCGCGGTGCTTTCCCGGACAAGTATTGCAAAAGTTTCCAAAAAAGGATTCCAGTGCCGAATCAAAGGCACAGCTTTTTGTTCGGGCGTTTGTTCCGCATCGCAGTCCGATACCCTGTAGGAGTCACTCCAACGCGATTTTTAAACAACGTCGCAAAATAGGAAACATTGCCGTAGCCGACTTTCTCGGAAATTTTCTCTACGGATAAAGCGGTGAAAGATAAAGCATGCTTCGCCAATGCGATACGTTTTTCTATGATATATTCGGCAATACTGTATCCGGTATATGCCTTAAACTTATTTTGTACCGTCGTGTGATTGGTATGAAATTCCTTACATAATTCCTCGATTCTGATTTTTGTGCATAAATTCAAGTGAATATGATCCAATATTTTTCCTTCTAATAAATCCGAGGTATCGGAGCCTTTCATAAATTCACTGCAGAAATATTCGGCGATTCCAAACAACGAAAAAAGATTCGTTCTCGCCTCGCAGGACCATCGATCGTGCGGCTGCTCTTTCAGTTCTTCTATAATATCCTCAAAAATTTGATTTATTTTACCGTCCGCGGTATGGTCCAACGGCAGAATCCCCTGATACAATGTATTCCGTTTGTAAAATAAATCAAATCGCGGATATTGGAATTCATGGACGGCAGACGGGTATTCCATTGCTTCAATCAACTCCCAGTTCAGATTGACATTCATAAATTCCGGCGCAAACGATACCGACACGGCTTTCAGACGGTACGCGGCGAGAACTTCAATGTTTGTTTTGCGCGGAAAACTGAAAAGAGAAGCGGAAGAGATGTGAAAAACCTGGTCATTGATTCGAACT
>CABQCN010000232.1 GCA_902462635.1 uncultured Oscillospiraceae bacterium | reverse complement strand
ACCCGCCGTTTTGCCTCTTCCAGCCCGCCTGTATTTTTCTCCACCGCTTTATGATGCAAACTCATGCCCTGTAACCTCCGAACCGACGACTCAACAAACGCTAAAATATGCCGCTACACAGCACAGCAGCGTAAAAAACCAAAATACCGCTACCACCTTCCGCTCGCTCCATCCGCAAAGTTCAAAATGATGGTGGATCGGCGCCATGCGGAACAAGCGTTTCCCCTTCGTAATTTTAAAGAACGAAACTTGTAAAATCACGGAAAGCGCCTCTGCCACAAACAAGAGGCCAGCAATAATGAGAAGCAGCGGACGCTGCAGCAGGATTGCGCAGGCCCCCATCGCTCCGCCGATCGCAAGAGACCCCGTATCTCCCATAAACACCTTCGCCGGATTGAAATTAAACAGTAAAAATCCGAGCAGGCCGCCCGCCATCGCCACAGAAAAATACGCAATGGAATCATGCGGATAAAGCAAGATCGAAACGATAGAGAACAACACAAAAACAAGAAACGAAGAACCGGCGCACAAACCATCGAGGCCGTCCGTCAGATTGACGGCATTCGTCGCAGAAAGAAGAATCAGGATGCAAAACGGGATAAACGCCCACCGCAGGTCAACGGACTTCGTGTACCCGAAGAAATCGATGATAATCGTATTATCAATATAATCCTTCTGCGAAATGTAAAATACGAACGCAAGCGAAACCAGGAACAGCAGCGTCATCTTCTGGTACGCCTTCAGTCCATCTTTGCGTTTCTTTACAATTTTGATCATATCATCCAGAAACCCGACAAACCCAAAGCCAACCGTAGTCCACAGCAAAGGAATGATTTTCGGCGCCATCCCTTTGAAATATAGCACCAGCGATACCGCGATCAGCGGCGTCAAAAAGATCAGCGCACCGATCGCAGGCGTCCCCTGCTTCTTCAGATGGCTCTGCGGTCCGTTGTACCGGATCGTCTGTCCGAACTTCAGCCGCCGCAAAAGCGGGATATAAAAGGGCGCAAGAAGCACCGCGCCGGCAAACGTGATCAGGAAGATGATGGTAACTGTCGTCATAACTGCAGATCCCTCCGATTATGTAAAATGATTGAACAAGGCTTCGGAAATGAGATTCATCCGCATCGCATTCGAACCTTTCACAAGGACGCCGATTTTCAATCCCTTTTGCGCATATTCCCGAATGAGCGGAAGCAGCACGCGCGCCCCCTCCGCAGAATCCGCAACATGCATTTTACGCTGCCCGTCAAACGTTTCGTAATATATCACAGACTGCGGACCTACGGCAAGAAGCACATCGGCGGTTTCCGAAGCCAGCGCGCCGACGTTCCGATGCGAATGCGCGGAAAGGACGCCAAGCTCGAGCATGTCGCCAAGCGCTGCGACTTTGAGGTCCGCTTCCATATCACGGAGCACCGAAAGCGACGCTGCCATCGATTCCGGACCCGCATTATAGGTATCGTCGATCACGAAGCCCCACGGCATTTCCACGATCTTCTGCCGGGAAGCCTCCTCCCCGAACAAATACAAAGTATCGACCGCTTCTTCCGCAGAAATTCCCGCGGCGTTCGCAGCGCACACCGCCGCCATGCTGTTATATACGTTATGTACTCCGGGCACCTGAAGACGCACGTCAAAACGCTGTCCGGACGGCGTTAACAATTCATAATTGCTGCCGCGGATATTTTCCGCCCTGTAATCCGAATTTTCCTCCGTTCCGAACGTCATGATTTCGATCTCATCCGCACCGTATTCTTTTAAAATACCGCGTACCAGCGTTTCCTCCGAAAGCATATCGTTGTCCCCGTTCAGAATCAGTTTCGCTCCCGGCTTCATGCCCTTGCAGATTTCCAGTTTTGCGCGCAGGATATTCTCCCGCGACCCGAGCGTTTCCAGGTGGGAAATGCCAATATTCGTAATGACGGCGATATCCGGACGGACGATCTTTGCCAGATATTCGATTTGTCCGAGGCCGCGCATCCCCATTTCCGTTACAAGCGCCTCATGTTCCGCTTCCAGCCTCATAACCGTCAGCGGAAGCCCCAATTCATTATTATGGTTCAATTCCGATTTCAGCGTGATAAAATGCCCGCCGACCACGGAAGCGATCATATCTTTCGTCGAGGTTTTGCCGACGCTGCCCGTTACGGCGATTTTTATCAGAGAGTCGCCGCGTTCCCGCAGGATTCCCGCGGCAATCTCCCCCATCGCCGCCGCCGTCTCTTCCGTCTCTACAACGGCATCCGCAGCGCCGTCGTATTTGCCTTTCACAACGAGCGCCGCCGCCGCTCCCGCGGCAAAAGCCTGATCGACGTAACGGTGCCCGTCCGTATGTTCCCCTTCCAGCGCAATAAACAGGCAATCTTCGCCAAGCTTCCTCGAATCGATCGCAGCGCTCCTGACCGTAATTTTTTTATTGCCGCGGATGTTCCCGCCCGTAAACTCCGCAATTTTTTCCAATGTCAGCTTCATAATTACTATTTACCCTCTCAAATCATTCTTTGGTATCATTTCATTGTATTCAAAATCCCGCGCACGATTTCCCGTTCATCAAACGGAACCGTTCTGTCTTTCAGGACCTGTTCCGTTTCATGGCCTTTCCCTGCGAGAATAATCACATCGCCCGGGCGCGCGTTTTTCAGCGCATATTCAATGGCGCTGCGCCTGTCTACAATACAAATATAATCGGCACCCGTCGGAATTATGCCTTTTTCGATATCCCGCACAATACTTTCCGGATCCTCGCTGCGCGGATTATCGGAAGTGATGATCGTAAAATCCGCGTATTTTCCCGCCGTTTCCTGTCGCGGTCGCCGCCGCAGCCGAATAAAAATACGGTCCTCTTCGCATACTCTTTTACCGTCGTCAGTATATTGATAAAACTATCCGGATTGTGCGCGTAATCGATCAGTACGGAAAAGTCTCTTCCTGTAGGAACCGTCTCCGCTTTTCCCGGCACGAATACCTCCTTCAGGCCCGCGGCCGCCGTCGAAGGCGGAATCCCTTCAAGATAAGAACAGGCAAACGCCGCCAGCGAATTATAAACGCTGAAACGTCCCGGAGACGGCACGCAGAGGTGATACACGGCGTTTCCGGCCGCGACGTCATATTCTACGCCCGTTTGTTTCATGACGATATTTTCCGCCCGGAAATCGCAGGCGGAATCGATGCCGAACGTATAAATTTTCGCGCCTGAACGCACGGCTTTCTCCATCATTTTATCTGCGTAAGAACTGTCCGCATTCATCAGCGCGTTTTCGCACATGGTAAACAGCTTCGATTTTGCTTCCGCGTATTCTTCCATATCGGCGTGCTCGTTTGCGCCGATATGGTCTTTGGAAAGGTTTGTAAATACTGCGGTGCCAAAGCGGCAGTGTCCCACCCGGTTCAGATGCAGGCCCTGCGAAGAAACCTCCATAATACAGGTGCCGATCTTTTTCTCCGCCATGCGGGAAAGCAGCTCCTGTAAAATAT
>CABQCN010000231.1 GCA_902462635.1 uncultured Oscillospiraceae bacterium | reverse complement strand
CCGCTCCTTATCTTGGGGTATTATAACACATTTTAACGGCAGCGTCCGGCGTGCCTGATTCATTGACTTACGGAAATTTAACGAAAGAATGATAGAAGATCCGGAAAAAGTATCGTAGAGTATCCTTGAACTTTATTTTACAGGAGTGAGCTGCCGATGCATTTTGCCCCGTACTTTTTCTGGTTTCTGCAGCCGGTTTTCTTCGGATTGCGCGTGCCCTGCCGCGCTTCTTTTTTATCGGAAACCGGCTGTTTTTTTGTACAAATTAAAACATATTATATAAAGAAAGGAACCCGCTATGCAAAAAACCTATGTACTGGATACCAATGTACTGATCCAAGCGCCGTATGCCCTGGAATCTTTTGAGGACAATCACATCGTCCTTCCGATCGCAGTGCTGGAAGAACTGGACAGTCTCAAAAACAGCGACGGAGAAAACGGAGCCAACGCCAGGCAGGCCATTCGATATCTGGAATCGCTCCGCACGGAGGGAAACCTGATTGAAGGAGTCCTTTTGCCCAATGGCGGCTCCCTGCGTCTGGAAGTCAACTGTGTCGAGATCAAGTTGCCGGAAGGATTTCCGGATCACAAAAACGACAACCGTATTTTAAAAGTATGCCTGGGAATCCGGGAGCAGCAGGCGCCTGTAATTCTAGTAACCAAAGATATTGTCGTACGCATCAAAGCGCAGATGTTAGGAATCGACGCCGAGGATTTTACTACCGAGCAGGCACCCGTCAGCGAGCAACAATATACCGGCCGGTGCAAAGTCTTTGTATCGGAAAAGAAATTTGAGGATTTTAAGAAAAAGAATCTTTCCCCGGAGGATGTATACCGGGCAGATGACGAAGGACGAAAACTTTCTGCTGCGCTTGTTCCAAATCAGTTTCTCATCCTGCAAGCGGACCAGTCCAGCCGAAAGACGCAATTAGGCAGATTTGACGGAAAGAAAATCGTTCCTCTGCTCTATAAAATGAAAAAGCCCTATGGCGTCATGCCGCGCAACGTGGGACAGACATTCCTGCAAGAGGCATTGATGACCGGTGCCAAAGAAGCGCCGCTGGTCATTGTCAAAGGGATGGCGGGTACGGCAAAAACCTTTTACGCTCTGGCGGCGGGACTTCATGCCATTCTGGAGCAGGAGGAGCCGGAGTATCGGCGAATCCTTATCAGCCGGCCCAACGTCCAGTTTGATGACGGCATCGGGTTTCTGCCGGGAAATGAATCGGAGAAAATAGCCCCTTTGCTCCGTCCGGCCATCGACAATTTGGAATTACTGGTGGATCAGAACGAAAAGGAACGGTTTACCGACGAACACAGTCTTTCCGGAAAGATAGAAGAGCTTTTTGACCGGGGCATCATCAGTGCCCAGGCGCTCAACTTCATCCGGGGCCGTTCCGTTACCAAGACCTATCTGATCATTGATGAGGCGCAGAATCTGACGCCCAAGCAGGCCAAGGGGATCATCACCCGCGCCGGTTTAGGTACCAAAGTAATCCTGCTGGGAGACCCGAACCAGATCGACCACCCCCTGTTGGACGAACGTACCAACGGCCTCAGTTATGCGGCGGAGAAAATGAAGGGCAGTCCGCTTTGCTTTCAGATTACCATGTCGACGGACGAATGCGAACGTTCCGCCCTGGCGATGGACGCAGTGAAAAGAATGTAGGCCGTATTCCGTTTCGTCCAAACGCTTTCAGGACGGAGCGGAATAGGCGTATTATCCGAGCGGCCTTTTTACAGCCACTTTTCCAGCACCTGCCGCAGCTGCTCCATATCGAGGGGCTTGGCCAGATGCCCGTTCATCCCGGCCGCTTTCGTCTTCTGACGATCATCCGCAAAAGCATTCGCCGTCATGGCGATAATCGGTAGTGTTTTTACGTCGTTCCGGGGAAGCGCACGGATTTCAATCGTTGCCGCACAGCCGTCCATGACGGGCATCTGCATATCCATGAAGATCAGGTCATAGGTTCCTTCCGGAGAATTTTTCACCATATCCACCGCAATCCGGCCGTTTTCCGCCATCTCCACCGTTATACCGGTGCTTGACAAGATCTCTGCGGCGATTTCCCGGTTCATCAGGTTGTCCTCCACCAGCAGTACCCGTTTTCCCTCGTACGAACCGCGCAGAAGCGGCTGGTCTTCCGTCTCCTCCGCAGCACCGCCGCTTATAAACTGCTTGAGCTTATACGCCAGCCGAGAGCGAAAGAGGGGTTTGGTGATATAACCGTTGGCCCGCCTGTTTGGCAGCGTCCATCTGTTCGGAGAAATCATAAGCTGAAATCATAATAATCGGCAGGTCATTTCCCATTTTTTTTCGGATCTGCCGCGTCATTTCTATGCCGTCCATCCCCGGCATCCGGCAATCGAGGATGACCGCGAAATAGTCTTCTCCCGCCTCGTGCGCCTGCTCCACTTTCGCTAGCGCCGTCTTTCCATCCGTGACCCACTGCGCTGTGATTTTCAATTCTTCCAGCCGTTCGCAGGTGTTGCGGCAGACGGTTTCATCGTCATCCACAACCAGAACCTGCAATCCGGCCAGCGCGCTGTCGTCGACGGCAGTTTCCTGTGTCTTCAAACAAACCGTTACGGCAAACCGGCTCCCTTTCCCATAGACGCTCTCCACCTGAATCGCGCCGCCCATCAGCTCGGCGATTTTTTGGCAAATGGAGAGTCCCAATCCCGTTCCCTGCACCGATCGGATTTTCGCATCGTCCGCCCGTTCAAAGGGATCGAATACGCGAGTGAGGAAATCCGGCTTCATGCCGATTCCGGTATCCGACACAAGGAACTCATAACAGGCCGTGTCTGCGCGGCAGGATGGTTTTTCGTTGATTTCGAGCGAGACGGTCCCGCCTTCCGGCGTGTACTTTACGGCATTGCTCAATAAATTTAATAGCAGCTGCTGCAGGCGCTGCCGATCGCTGACAAGCATCTCGTGAACGACATTGTTTGCATAGGATTTAAAAACAAGTTTTTTCTCATTAATCTGCGGCTGTACCATGGTGACAACGCCCTGTACCAGCTCCGCCAGGTTCAATTCTTCCTCCGCCAATATCATGTGTCCGCTTTCAATTTTGGACATATCCAGCACTTCGTTGATCAGACTGATGAGGAGATGGGAAGAAACCGTAATTTTTTCGATACAATCCATCACCCGTTCCGGATCGTGAATATGGGCAGCGGCAATCTTCGTCATGCACAGAACCGCGTTCATCGGGGTGCGAATATCATGGCTCATTCGGGAAAGGAAGTCCGACTTAGCCGCATCGGCGTGCCGGGCTTCCTTCAGCGCGGCGTTGAGCATGTTTGTGCGCTCCTCTAATTTGCGCTGCAGTTCCCGCAGCTCGGTGATGTCGGTGATATCAATGAATACCGTCAGGTAGACCGGATCATCGGTCATGGAATCGATACAGGTGCTATGGATTTGAAACCACCGTTCCCGCGCATCCCGGTCCTTTAGATGAATCGTCCCTTCAAAGGACTCGCCCTTCCGGAAATGCGTATAG
>CABQCN010000230.1 GCA_902462635.1 uncultured Oscillospiraceae bacterium | reverse complement strand
AAATGGGAGGACATGTCCATCAGCCAGCAATATCCGGAATGCGAATTTGCCGGCGTAAGATATACGGCGCGCGTTACGGAGCTTTCCGCCCGGCATGTCGCGGAAGCGCTCGGCAGCGCAGCGCTCCGGGGATATGACATCTATAGCGGCCGCACCTATGAGGCAGCAGCTTCTCTTTACGGAATCTCCGGTATTTCGCACGACTGCGCCGTGGCGCTGCGCTTCGATGGCCGGGATGAATATTATGCCTATGTAAACTCCTATTATCAGCCGGATACGCTCGGGCAATTCACGGAAGATCTCGAACTACAGAAGAATCTGGCTTTCGGATCCGTATGGTATAACTGGAAAAAACCATCCGGCAAATATGCTTCGGTTGAATTTACCGGACTTGACGGAGCGGCCGTATGGGAAATGCTGTTATCAGATCCTTCGCTTGCAGCAGTCAAGGATTTTGATTCCAGACAATTCACCAATGCGATGAGCATCAGCATTGATCTCCCCCTTTTGGGATATCAAAATATCAGCCTCGGCGTAACGGCGGATGGATATCTGACAACAAACATTCTAGACACAGGGAAAGCGTTCTTCATCGGGGAAGAGGCTGTGATACAATTTATGGATTACGTATTCAACCGCTGCGAGGGTCATGAAATCAACTATGTGGGGAACGCGGTTCCCGAATAAACGGAAACCGCTTAGACGTTGAATTAAAACAAAGAAAAGGGCAGCAAATCGGCAGGGCTGCCCTTTTCTGTTCATATGAATATCAGGTTGATATTATTTATACTATCAGCATCGCGTCCCCGAAAGAAAAAAATCTGTATTTCTCTCGGATTGCTTCCCGGTAAGCGTTCAATATGTTTTCCCGCCCGGCCAAGCTGCTTACGAGCATCAGGAGCGTCGATTCCGGCAGATGAAAATTCGTAATCAATGCGTCGATCGCTTTAAACCGGTATCCCGGATAGATAAAAATTCCCGTCCATCCGGATTTCGGTTCCATATGCCCGCTCTCGTCCGCCACGGATTCCAAGACTCTGCAGGAGGTCGTTCCCACCGCAAATACGCGTCCGCCGGTTTCCTTCGTCCGGTTGATCACATGGCATGTTTCCTTAGGAATCGTATAATATTCGTAATGCATCGTGTGGTCCTCCACCTTTTCTTCCTTCACGGGGCGAAATGTCCCGAGTCCCACATGAAGCGTCACAAATGCAACGCGTACGCCGATCTTCCTGATTTCTTCCAGCAGTTCTTCCGTGAAATGCAGCCCTGCGGTAGGCGCCGCCGCGGAACCTTTCTCCCGCGCATATACCGTCTGGTAACGCTCGGGGTCCTTCAATTTCTCTTTAATATACGGCGGAAGCGGCATTACGCCGATTTTATCGATGATTTCTTCAAATATCCCGTGAAACGTAAAACGCACATAACGGTTTCCGCCTTCCGCTACGCAAAGAATTTCCGCTTTCAGAAGTCCCTCTCCGAAAGAGAAAACGGCGCCCGGCTTCGCACGCTTCCCCGGGCGCAGCAGGACCTCCCAATAGCAGAAATCCGCGCCATCCGCAGCGGCGCTCCGTTCCGGGACTTCCCCCAAAAGTGCTTTGACATCCTGTTCGGAACGGCTCTTTAATAAAACGAATTCGATCGGCGCGCCCGTTTCTTCCTTCACGCCGAACAAACGTGCCGGAATCACCCGCGTATCATTCAGAATCAGGCAATCGCCCGGTTCGATATATTTTACGATATCGGTAAAATGCCGGTGTTCCGTCGCGCCTGTTTTTTTGTCCAAGACCAGCAGCCGCGAAGCGGAACGGTCCGCAAGCGGAGTCTGTGCGATCAACGCTTCCGGAAGATCGTAATAAAAATCTTTTACATTCACGTATTTCCCTTCTCCCATACCGTTTTCCAGTAATCGTACGCCTCTTTCAGAATATCGCTCAGATCCAGGGCGTCGTATACGGCCGTAACGACTTCATAATGATACTTATCCGAATTCAGAAGCTCGCTCAGATCTTTATTGACGCCAAAGGTCCGCGTCCACTGGATCATCGTGTCGGTATTTTTCAATTGTTCGAAATCCGTGATGCTGTCGAGCCGGATAATATAAATCACCGTATCCGTCTGAATCGCTCCCGTACTGCCGGGAGCGGAGCTGCGGAGCCAATCGTAAACCTCGCTGAATTCATGTTTATTCACCGGGTAAAATTTCATCGCGCCGTTTGCTTTGATCAGTTCTTCGTCCGTACTGTTTTGCTTTAAGAGTCCCAGAAAATCGGCGCCCTCGTTCAGGGAAGCCAGGATCGTATTCGCTTTCTCCGTCTGGATTTCTTTTGTATTCGTACTGTCTATGTAAAGCGGAATCACGGAAGTATTATAAGAAAAAAGATAATCATAATATTCTTCAAACGCTTGCTGCTGCGCCGGTTCCCCGATATCCGCGTTTTGTTCGCAGACGCGCGTATATTTATCGATGATAAACCAGTTTTTCCAGAACTCCTTGTATTCCGCCTCGGAAATCCCATAATAATATTTATAAAATTCTTCTTTATCAAGCGTTTTGCCGTCCACCGTCTTCGCGCTTTCATAATCGGACCCGAACTGCGTTTCAAGCTGCGCCGATTCCTCCCCGGTAATCGTGATCCCCGCGGCTTTTGCTTCGCACACGCGTATGATATATTCTTTCGTAAAATTCGACGTGTATTTTTTGATTTCATCTTTATCGGAAAGCGACGCCGATGTGTAAAGCGTTTTGACCGTGTCTTCTTCTTGGTTTAATATAATCCGCGCGAAAAACCGAAACTGGTTCTCCGTTATTGCAAAATCTCCTATGGAAGCGATCGTCCGATTCTCCGCGGCGTCGTTTTTTTCTTTCTTTTTACCGGACAGAAAAGCGGATACGCATACAAACGCTACGATGACCAGAAGAATACAGCACGACAATACAATTACATTTTTACGCAGTTTATTATAAGCACTCATAATTTAACCCCAATTTTTTCTTTTGTAAATAAATCCTTACGGCTCAAACGAATCGTCGTAGTCGTCTTCCGTGTTTTGCGCCGGCCGGACCGCGGGAATCCCCTCCGGATTCGCCTTGACGGTATTTCGCCGCGGAACCTGCTGGACGCGTCTGGTCTGTACCGGCGGCGCGGCAGGCAGTTCTTCCTCATAATCGGGATAGAGATCTTCCCGCATCGCTACAAAAGTGTTAAACACGAAATAGATATAAATATAATTTAAAAAGGATCGCAGCACGGCGGTGATGAGCAGTACGATCACGCTGAGCACAACTGTCTGATGTCCGTAATGGATCGCAAAAAGCGCCGCCCGGAGCAACGCGTCCAGGAATAAGAACAAGGCCGTCTTCGGCAGCAGATACCAGCAATACGTATTCGTCATTTTGATTCCCGCGCCGGTACAGCCTTTTTTGAATCCGGCAATGGATGGCAATATATAGGAAAAATACATTCCGTAAAAAACAACGGCCAGCAGCATGACGGCAACCGTCAGCACACAAA
>CABQCN010000229.1 GCA_902462635.1 uncultured Oscillospiraceae bacterium | reverse complement strand
CCAGGCACGCTTGCGTACCGGCGTAGTCGAATTCCGCGGCCTGGCCGATGATGATCGGGCCGGAGCCGATTACCAGGATCTTTTTAATATCGGTTCTTTTAGGCATGGCTGTTTGCCTCCCTTTCCAGCATTTTGATAAATGTTCCGAACAGGTATGTGCTGTCCTGCGGCCCGGGCGCGCTTTCCGGATGATACTGTACGCTGAACAATTTGTTCGACTCGTCCGAAAGTCCTTCTACCGTGTGGTCCAGCATGTTGATATGGGTGATTTTGAGTCCCGTTCCTTCCACGGAGGAGGCGAGCACCGCGTAGCTGTGATTTTGGCTTGTGATTTCCAGCTTGTCTGTGAGCAGGTTCTTGACCGGATGATTACCGCCCCGGTGCCCGAATTTCATCTTGTACGTTTTGGCGCCGCATGCAAGCGCGATCATCTGATGGCCGAGGCAGATCCCGAAGATCGGGAGTTTGCCCTTCAGCGCCCGGATCGTACCGATCACGGGCACGACGTCTTCCGGATTGCCGGGTCCGTTCGACAGGAATAAGCCGTCGGGGCGCAGGGCAAGGATTTCTTCCGGTTTTGTGTCGTACGGCACGACGGTAACGTTGCAGCCGCTTTGGTTCAAGTGGCGGATGATATTCTGCTTGATCCCGCAATCGATGGCCACGACGGTGTAAAGGGGATTTGCCGTTCTGGAATACCATTTTTTCTTGCAGCTGACGCGCGCGACTGCGTCCGTACGCGGCTTGTCCGCTTTCAGCGCAGCCAGCGCCTCCTCCAGGGGGCGGCGCGCGTCCGTCAGCAGCGCCCGCTGACTGCCTTCGTCGCGGATGATCCGCGTCAGCATTCGCGTATCGATGCCGCTGATTGCCGGGATATCATGTTCTTTCAAAATTTCCGACAGCGTTTCCGTATATCTGAAATTGCTGGGGATATCATTGTAATCGCGTACCACAAGTCCGCCGATCGTCGGCAGTTTCGTTTCGAAGTCGTCATCCGTGATTCCGTAGTTGCCGATGATCGGGTACGTCATTACGACCATTTGGTACGTATACGACGGGTCGGAGACGATCTCCTGATATCCGACCATCGAGGTGTTGAATACGAGCTCGCAAACGGTGTCGCGGTCTGCGCCGAAGCCCTGCCCATACAATTCCCTTCCGTCCTGCAGCACGATTTTTTTGTTGTAATTCATCGTACGATCCTCCCATTTATAAAAGTTGCGAGACACGTTCCGTAAAGCTCCATTCCTTCATAGGGCATACTGCGTCCAAGCGAATGAAACGCGTTCCTGTTTACGGTAAACGGTTCTCCGGTTTCGACTATGATGCCTTCGTCAGGCCTTGCGGCGATCCCGAATATTTTACGCGGGTTGTCGCTCATCAGCGCCACCAGCCGTTCCATCGGGAAAATTCCTTTTCTGACAAAGTTCGTGTATATCAGGGCAAACGCGGTTTCGAGTCCTACGATGCCGTTTAAGCTGTTCTGAAATCCTCTGCTTTTTTCTTCCGCGGAATGCGGCGCATGATCGGTTGCGATCATGTCGATCGTACCGTCGCAGACCGCTTCGATAAGCGCGTCCCGGTCGGCCTGGCTGCGGATCGGCGGATTCATCTTGAAATCTCCGCTGTCGCGGACGTCCTGCCGTGTAAAGAGCAGATAGTGCGGCGCGGTTTCCGCGCTTACGGGCAGCCCCGCTTTCTTCGCTTCCCGGATCAGGCGGACGCTTTCTTTTGTCGATGCGTGGCACAAATGATAACGGCAGCCTGTCTCGCTTACGAGGGCCAAATCCCTTTTGAGCTGCAGATATTCGCTCTCGGGGGAAGTGCCGAAACGCTCGTCCTCGCTGTGCGCCGCGATGATTTTTCCAAGAGACGCCGCTTTCCGCATTGCAGCGCGCATGATTTCTTCGTCTTGCACGCCTTTCCCGTCGTCGGTGAACGCGATCACGTCGCCTGCCAGTTCTTCCATGTCGGAAAGAACCTCGCCGCGCGACCCCTTTGTAATACAGCCGTAGGGATGAACGTGAATCTTTGCCGTTTTGCCGATGAGATCGGTTTGCACTTTCAGATTGGCGGCGGAATCCGGCGGGGGATTCAGGTTCGGCATGCTGCATACCGCGGTAAATCCGCCGGCGGCCGCGGCACGCGTACCGTCTGCAATCGTTTCTTTATATGAAAAACCCGGTTCTCTCAGATGAACATGTACATCAACGAAACCGGGTAAAATAAATAATTCATGGAATGAAGTCGCTTTTTTTCTGTCGGAAAAATAAAAATAATGATCCGTGTTCCGGAAAGAAAACAATTCATTTGAAGGAAATAAAGGAAACAATCCGCCCTTGCTGCCGCAGTGATCGTTTTCGCTTATGAAAATTTCTTTCACGGTGCAATTGCCGTTCTCCCAGACATTTGCATGCCTACGAAGCATTCCCATCCAAAATTCCTCCTTGTTTGATTTTCAATTCTTCATTATATATATTTGAGATGGCATTGTCAATTCCAGGGAATATTAAATATTTATGTACGCGGAAGATTCCGACAAAAAAAGAGCCGCTTCCCCACGTTTCCGTTTCGAAACAGCTCTTTCTGATTTTACTTTTGGAATCAGTAATTCTCCGCTTTGATTTTGAAATAAGACTGCGGATGCTTGCATACGGGGCAGAACTCCGGCGCTTTCTTACCGAAATGGATATGGCCGCAGTTGCCGCATTCCCAGATTCTGTCGTTGTCGCGGGAAAATACGAGATCGCCGTTGACATTGGCAAGGAGCTGACGGAACCGCTCTTCGTGCATTTTTTCAATCGCGCCGACGGATTCGAATAAATTCGCGATATCGTCGAACCCTTCTTCTCTGGCTTCCTGCGCGAATTGCGCATACATCTCGGTCCACTCGTAATTCTCGCCTTCGGCGGCGGAAAGCAGATTCTCCGCGGTCGTCCCGATGCCGCCTGCGAGAATCTTGTACCAAATCTTGGCGTGTTCTTTTTCGTTATTTGCCGTTTCCGTGAAAATATCCGCGATCTGTTCAAAACCGTCTTTCTTCGCCTTGGATGCAAAATACGTATATTTATTTCGTGCCTGCGATTCGCCGGAATACGCTGTCGCCAGATTTTTTTCTGTCTTGGAACCCTTTAAATTCATAATGAACACACTCCTCAAAAATAAGATTTATTACTGATATTATACCCGGGCCGCTTGGAAAAGTCAACGCCATACTTCTTTATTTTGGACGGTTTTCATCATATTATTCACGTCGTCGTAAATTACGGCAAGCATTCCGTTCCCGACCGCAATCAAGCCGCTGCGGCCCAGAAATTCATTGCTGATTCCCAGCGGCTCGTCATATTTTAAAACCGCCTGCTCCAGCGGATATTTCAGCCCCCGCAGCGTAACGTCGCATGCCCGGTCGCCGCAGCAAAGCACGGATATCCGTCCGGTAAAATGCTCGTCGAATTCCAGCGCGCCGTCTCGTACGGCGGTGATCAGGGAACCGCAGCCTACGAGGTAAGCGGTTCC
>CABQCN010000228.1 GCA_902462635.1 uncultured Oscillospiraceae bacterium | reverse complement strand
CCTTTATGTGTTTGACGGCAATAACAAGCCAGACAGAGTTGACCGCGTCACCATCGATTATCACCGCATTACCAAAATGAAGCCGAAGCAGCCGATCTCCGAAACCGTTGAATATGTGACTTGGGACTACACCGAGAGATTGGTGCTTGACCGTAAAAGTGAGACCTTGGAGCATATTCAGAACATCGGCAGCGGTTGTGCTGTGTCCAGAAAATACTATGTCCAGGGTGGCGTTGAAGGCCTGCTCAATGATATTGATGCCGATGACCTGTTTGGCGAGATTGAGGGCAACCCGGATGATGCGGTAGACAATCCGCTTGAAACCATAGATTACACGATCACAGTGGACTTCAAGAAAGGACCGCAGCGTGTCATCCAAGGAACATATGACAAGAAGGCTCTTCCGGAGCTCTGGAGCGATTTTGCTGAATCCGTATGGCAGTTTATGCGTTTCTACGGAATGGGCGAAATACTCGATCCTGCGGTCTATGAGAAGGTCAAGCGCCGCAGAACCGATTATATCTACTGTAGCGTGGAATTTGACGAAGGCTACAAAAGTTATTATTACATTGCCGATGAGGACGATATTTCCGTTGGCGATTATGTGATTGTACCCGTGGGCAAGGATAACCACCACTCCGCAGCAGCGGTAGTGAAGGTGGAGTATTTCGCAGAGGAGGACGTGCCTCTGCCGCTTGACCGCACTAAGCATATTATCCGCAAATGCACGGATGAAGATTTTGACCCGCCGGAGGAATAATTGCAATGGAAAAAATTGATGTTATTAAGTTTATCAAGGCTCAAATCGATACCGAAATGACGAAGCTGAAGGACGCAAAAGACGATGATATGTATGCCCAGGGAAAAATCCTTGCTTACACAGACGTCACAAGAATGCTTCTGGAGGCTTGCCTGGCCGATTATGTAGAGGGCACCGACAATAAGGAATAAACGAAAAAAGGCGCTAAACCTTTTAATTATGCCATACCTTTTAATTATTCCAAAATCCATACACCGCAAGACTTACACCCTACGGTGCCGTCAGGCTTTGGAATGGCAGAAATCCACAACTGAATAAAGCAAACAAGGGCTTTCGAAGTCAGTATTTGACCTCGAAAGCCCTTGTTTTATGCCTTTTCGGCGGTTTTGACCCCGGAGAAGGCTTTTTCTATTGTATCAAAGTCAGCAGGAACATTGACTCTCCCTGGGGAAGAGGAAAAGCGTAGCAAATAAATGTCAAGGAACAATTTGATTTTTCTCTGCAACCTTTTGATAAACCTATCTACTTTTTGATTTTTCCCATAAGGGGGTGCAAAGCAAAAATCAGCAGCTCGCTTCCGGTAAAATAGAAAAATCCGAGCATTGAGGACTTTTGCACCCCCACACTCGGAAAATCGCTTGATATAAGGACTTTCTCGGCAGATAAATAAAAAAGTGCGGTAGCCCATTGTATCATGGACTACCGCATTTCGTGGTGGGAGATCATGGATTCGAACCATGGAAGTCGTTGACAACAGATTTACAGTCTGCCCCATTTGGCCGCTCTGGAAATCTCCCATAGATATCGGATCGCCGCTCAGGGATCCGGATGGAGCTGGTGGACGGATTTGAACCCCCGACCTACTGATTACAAATCAGTTGCTCTACCAGCTGAGCTACACCAGCATCATGTTTGCCGGTTAAGGCGACAACGTGCTAAATTATACAGAGTGTTTCAAACCTTGTCAATACCCAATATGAATTTTTTTGAGGCCTCCTGAATTCATATATATTGCATTTTCCATTATTATTGATATAATAAAAATATTATATACACGTTAAAGGAGAATGGTAAAATTTATGAAACCGCCTGACTTTTCTTTGCTGGATCATCCGATGGTATTGAATAGAAATAAGGAAGCGGCAAGAGCGTGGTACATTCCCTACGGATGCAGGTGCAGCGCGCTTTCCGGATCGAGAATCATCAACGGAACCGCCGCAGGCGCCGCGCAGGCCAACATCATCGCAGAGAAAAACGGCCGTTATAAGCTGCTGAACGGCGATTGGGATTTTATTTACTGCAAAAACAAAAGCGAGGCGGCGCAGGCGCTCGAAGCGCTCGGCGGCACGGGCGGTTCCGTGCAAAAGGATCGCATCAAAGTTCCTTCCAGCTGGCAGATGTACGGTTACGACGTACCGCAATACGTCAATTCCTTTTATCCGATTCCGCTGGATCCCCCGTATGTGCCGTACGACAATCCCGCCGGCATTTACCAAAGAGCGTTCCGCCTGCCGGACGCATGGATCGGAGAAGAAATTTATTTGAATTTCGAGGGCGTCGATACGTATTTTTACGTATATCTCAATGATGCGTTTGCCGGCGCGTCACAAGGCGCGCACCTGCCCTCGGAATTCCGGATCACGGAGCTGCTTCGCGCCGGGATCAATACGATTACGGTAATCGTCTTCAAATGGGCCTGGTCAACCTATCTCGAAGATCAGGACTGCTACAGGCTTTCGGGAATTTTCCGCGACGTATATCTGCTCGCGCGGGGAAAAGACCACGTGCGGGATTTCGAGATCAAAACGGGTCCGGACACGATTTCGGTTCAAATTGAATCCACCGCCGGAAGCGGCGCTGCTTTTGTGGAATTATACGACGCGGACAACAAGCTGCTTGCCAGAAAAGACGCCCTGATCAAAGAAAGAACGGCGGAATTTCATTTTACCGTAGAAAATCCTGTCAGCTGGACGGCGGAAACGCCGTATCTGTATACGATTCTGATTCACGCGTATAAGGAAGTCATTCCCGCGCGCGTAGGACTGCGGACCGTTGCGATCGGTGCAGACGGCGAATTTCTGATCAACGGCGTGCCGGTCAAATTAAAAGGCGTCAACAGGCATGACACGAATCCGGATACGGGGCATTATACCCCGCTGCGGACGATTTTAAAGGAATTGCTGATAATGAAGCGGCATAATATCAACTGCATCCGCACTTCCCATTATCCCGGCACCCCCGCGTTCCTGCGGATGTGCGACGAACTCGGTTTCTATGTCATAGACGAAACCGATCTGGAAACGCACGGTACGGCGCTCGGCGGGCAGGAATACGGGAAAGACCAGCGCCTGATGTTCACAGAGGATCCGCTATGGCGGGACGCGTTCGTCGACCGCATCGAGCGGATGTATGAGCGCGACAAAAACTGCCCCTCTGTCGTGATGATTTCCCTCGGAAACGAATCGTTCTTCGGGGAAAACCACCGGGAGATGGCACGTTTTGTCAAACGCCGCGATCCGCAGCGCATCGTCCATTATGAACAGTGCGAGAATGCGGAAGACGATGCCATCGACGTATACAGCAGGATGTATTCCCCGCTTGATTTCGCAGAAGAGTACTGCAAAAACGATCGTTACAAAAAGCCTTTCTTTTTGTGCGAATACTCCCATGCCATGGGCAACGGCCCCGGCGATCTCCAGGATTACTGGAACCTGTTCTATAAATATCCGAAGGCCGCGGGCGGCTGCGTCTGGGAATGGGCCGATCATGCGG
>CABQCN010000227.1 GCA_902462635.1 uncultured Oscillospiraceae bacterium | reverse complement strand
CGGCAGCTTCGAGGGCAGCAATTGCTGGATCAACGGGTACGGATGGATTTCGATCGCGCTCGTGATCTTTGCAAACTGGAACACGCTGTATGCCATTCTGGGGACCTTTATATTCGGCTTGTTCAATACGCTGCAGATCTACGGCGGTTCTCTGGCCGACACGTTTCCGAACGTACTGGGCTGGCTCAAGAAAATCCCGCCGCAGTTTATGCAGGCGCTTCCGTTCCTCATTACGGCCGCGGTGCTCGTCATCTCTTCCGTCCGTAAGAAAAAAACGGCGCAGCCTGCCGCGATGGGCATCAATTATTACCGCGAGGACAGGTGACCGATATGAATCAATTGTATGAAATGTATGGAAAGCTCGGCATCAGCCGGGCGGTGCTGGAGTTTGCAGCGGAAGCCGAGGCCTCTCTGCAGGAACGGTTCCGGGAAATCGACCTTGTCGCGGAATATAATCAGGCGAAAGTGCTGCATGCAATGCAGAAAAACAAAGTCAACGCTACTTGCTTTGCCGCGACGACGGGTTACGGATATAACGATACCGGCAGAGAAATTCTGGAAAAGGTGTACGCGGATTGCTTCGGAAGCGAAGCTGCTCTGGTGCGGCCGCAGATCACCTGCGGTACGCATGCGCTGGCAGTCGCGCTGTCTGCCAATCTGCTGCCGGGCGACGAACTGCTTTGCCCGGCGGGCGGGCCGTACGACACGCTCGAAGAAGTGATCGGCATCCGCCCGTCCCCTTGTTCCTTGCGGGAATACGGCGTTTCTTACCGGCAGATCGAACTCAAAGAAGACGGGAGCTTCGATTACGAAGCGATCCGCAGCGCGATCGGCCCGCGCACGAAATTAGCGGAAATCCAGCGTTCTAAGGGCTATAAAACACGTCCGAGCTTCTCCGTGGATGAAATCGGGGAATTGATCCGCTTCCTGAAATCCATCAAACCGGATCTGATCTGCATGGTAGACAATTGCTATGGGGAATTTACGGAACTCCGGGAACCGACCGAGGCCGGCGCCGATCTGGCCGTCGGTTCTCTGATTAAAAATCCGGGCGGCGGACTGGCGCCCGTCGGCGGCTATATCTGCGGCACACAGGAATGCGTCGACCGCTGCGCGTATCGTTTGAGCGCGCCGGGACTCGGCCAGGAAGTCGGCGCAAACCTCGGAATTCTGCCGGCATTTTACCAGGGATTGTTTTTAGCGCCGAATGTGGTGGCGGGCGCGCTCAAGGGAGCCGTATTCGCCGCTTGTTTATATGAAAAATGCGGATTCCGTACGATTCCCGCCAGCGGCGAGGCCAGGCACGATATCATCCAGGCCGTGGAACTCGGATCGCCGGAGGCAATGAAAGCTTTTTGTCTCGGGATCCAGGCGGCGGCGCCGGTGGACAGCTATGCAGTCCCGGAACCGTGGGCTATGCCAGGCTACGACGCGCAAGTCATCATGGCCGCAGGCACGTTCGTGCAGGGTTCTTCCATCGAACTCAGCGCCGACGGACCGCCCGCCGTATGCCGTATATTTTCAGGGCGGCCTGACCTGGCATAATGCCAAGCTTGGCGTCCTGATGTCGCTGCAAAAGCTTGCGGAGGCAGGTCTTGTAAAATGGGATCGATCATGATATCATGAATAAGATTTTTTGTATTGCGGGGTTTTTATCATGTCTGAGAATAAAAAACAAAGAATTTTCAGCGGCGTGCAGCCGTCGGGGAATTTAACGATCGGCAACTATCTGGGCGCGCTCAAACATTTTCCGGAACTGCAGGATGCTTACGAGTGTTTATACTGCGTGGTGGATTTGCACACGCTTACCGTGCGGCAGGATCCCGTGCTGCTCCGGGAGCGCTCTTATGCGGTGCTTGCGCTTTATATTGCGTGCGGCCTCGATCCGGAGAAAACGGTCTTGTTTTTACAGTCACAGGTGGCGGCGCACGCGGAGCTTTCCTGGATTCTCGGATGCTACACCTATATGGGAGAATTGAACCGCATGACGCAGTTCAAAGATAAATCCGCCAAACATGCGGACAACATCAACGCGGGACTTTATACGTATCCGGTGCTAATGGCGGCCGATATTTTACTGTACCAGGCGAAATACGTGCCGATCGGCCAGGATCAGAAGCAGCATCTGGAGCTGGCGCGCGACGTGTCGATCCGTTTCAATAAAATTTACGGCGATATATTCACCGTACCGGAGCCGCTGATTTCAAAACAAGGCGCAAAGGTTATGAGTCTGCAGGAACCGGATAAAAAAATGTCCAAATCGGATTCAAACGCCAACAACTACGTGCTGATTATCGAACAGCCCGATTCGATAATCAAAAAATTCAAGAAAGCGGTGACGGATTCCGGCAGCGAAATCCGGTATGATCCGGAAAATAAGCCGGGCATCAGCAATTTGCTTACCATATACGCTACCGTGAAAAACGTGTCTGTCGCGCAGGCGGAACAAGAGTTTGCCGGCGCGCGTTACGGTGATTTCAAAATCGCGGTCGGCACGGCCGTGGCGGAACTGCTGGCACCGGTCCGGGAAGAATATGAGCGTTTAATGGGCGATAAAGCGTACTTGGAGGGAATTTTACGCAAAAACGGCGTGAAGGCGCGTGAAATTGCCGAAATTACGAAAAAAGAAGTTTATAATAAAGTAGGTTTGATCGTATAATGTGGTTCGGATTCTCTCTGGTTGCAATTTTATTTTGGAGCCTAACAGACCTTTTTTCCAAGGCGGGTTCCAAAAGGGAAGACCGGTACAGCCATTGGAAAATGGCGATGATGGTCGGCTTTGTGATGGGACTTCATGCGCTCGTCATGCTCCTGTTTACGGATGTGGACTTTCACCTGCGGGACATGCTGACGTATTTTCCGGCGTCGGCGATGTATATTTTGGCCATGGTGATCGGATACGTCGGCTTGCGCTATATTTATCTTTCCCTGTCCTCGCCGGTTTGTAATTCTTCGGGAGCGGTGGCCGCCATTTTGTGCTTCTTTCTGTTGGGCGAACGCCTTGCCTTCTGGCAGTACATCGGGGTCGGCATGATCGTCGTGAGTATCCTGGCGCTTTCCGTTACGGAAAAGGTTTATGAAAACAGGGAACGCCGTCTCGCGGGAGAGGCTCCGCCGGACCGGAAATATACGCATAGTTTTCTTGCGCTTTTGCTACCGATTTTATATTGTGTTATCGATGCGCTCGGCACGTATGCAGATGGCGTGCTGCTTTACGAATTTGATGATTCCGGTGAAATTTTATCGGGCGTCATCGCCGAGGGACCTGCCAATATCGCATATGAGCTGACCTTTTTCCTGGTTGCCGTTTTCGCTTTTTTCTATGTGGTCCTTGTGAAAAAAGAACGGCTGTCCGTAAAATATGAATTGCCGAAGATCGGCGGCGCGATTTGCGAAACGGCCGGACAGTTTGCTTATATTTATGCGATTGCGAGGAATACGATGGCGGCGGCGCCGTTGATTTCCTCCTATTGTGTCCTATCTCTCGTGTGGGCCAGAGTGTTCCTGAAAGAAAAACTGACCTGGGTACAATACGT
>CABQCN010000226.1 GCA_902462635.1 uncultured Oscillospiraceae bacterium | reverse complement strand
TGCGCTGACCTCGGCCAGCATCCGGTTTATTTGCTCTCGCAGGCGGATGAGGTAGGTATGATCCGCGTTGAATTTATCGAAGCGAAGTTCTTCCAGCCCGAGCGCGATCATCACGGCCTCGCGCGGATTGGCGCAAGACTTCTGCATTTTACCGGCAAGCGCTTCCAATGCTCTTAAGTCCTGAAGCGCTTCCCGGAAAACTTCCAGCCGCAGCGACGGGATCGCATTGCCGTCTTTGCCGGGATACACGACGTACGGATCTCCGCCGGGAACCCAGCCGCCGGCCGTTGAGGAGGCATACGGATTTACGGATTCCAATGATAAGTGGGAATTGTAAAAGTTGAACCCCCATTGCAGAAATCCCTCGATATTGTATTTAAACAGCTGTGCGCCCAGCATCCGGTTTCTGCCCGCCGGGTATGCCAGAAACCTGTTGGCGGTCGTAATCTGGCCGCAGCAATAATATCCCCACAGGTGTTCGGGCTTTTCGTCAAGAAACGGATGAATGTGATCGACCGCAACTACGGGGCAGGTGATCAGCCCGTTTTTGTAAAAGGCGATGTCGCTGAGCGCGTCGATCAGCCGCTCCGGCGCAATATACTGCCGCATAAATTCCGCGCAGCGTTTGTAGTCTTCCATCATTTCCCCGGTAGGTTCGTCGGAAACGTGAAAATAACAGTTTTCAAAGACGCCGGATGCTTTCAGCTGCGCAATGAGCGCGGGAAGAAGCTGTTCCAGGAAATTGAGATATTCGCTGCCGTGGCCATCCGTATCCCATCCGAAAATCCTTTGCGGTTTTCCGTTCACCTGTGCCATAACTTTCGGTGCATATTTACAGCCCCATTGCGTGAACAAATGCGAAATTTCAAAATATTCGATTCCCACCCTTTTACACAGCGCGATCCATCGGGCGAGCTTTTCAAAGCCGAATGTATACCGGTTTCCGTTCTGAAAGACGTCGACCAGCTGAATGGTCCGGCGCTGGCCGCCCTGCGCCGTGTCGAGCGGCGGCGTGAATACCGGTGTCAAAAGCATGTTGATGCCATAGTCTACGGCTGTTTTTGCAAAATTCTCCGTAATGCGCCAATATTCTTCACTGTCGAATTCCACGTTGTAATAATTGCACAGACAGTCTGTGTGAAACCAATTGGTTACAATTAGCTTCTGCGGCGGAAGCGACGCATCCAGCACTTGCAGGCGGAACGCTTTCTCATATACGACATCGTTCGTAATTTTAACCGTAATTTCATAGATGCCCGGGCGGAGCTGACAAGCTGCGCCGTCAATACTGATATGGACGGCACGCCAAGAATTTTTATAGATCCATTGGATCGGCGGCAATTCGCGTAAAATATCGGGAAAGAGCCCTGGCTGCGGATGCTCGCATTGCTTCAGCGTGGCTTCATACATCGTAAAATCACAAGGCACGTAATCGATTGCCCGGACCTTGAGATGCGGCCTGATTTCTTCCGGAGCGTCCACATCGATGCGGACGCTGCTTTGCCATGCATTGTCGATCCTGTATGCGGCCTGAAATGCATACGCTTCATTTTTCAGCATACAGCCGGACTCCTGACGATCCCTCAAATCGGGCTCCTGATCCGGATATACCTTTGCCAGCGAGTTCAATATCTCTATCTGTACCATAACGAATCCTCCGTTTCTATCAGCTTCACTGCACAAGATTATAAAACAACATCGCCTTTATTGCAAACCCGCCCCCGAACTTTTTCCCTGAAGCTGCGGAACGCAGGGAAAAAGAAACGAGAAAAAGCAGATATAAAAATTTTAATGAAATTCAATATAGATTATGGTACAATAAACCGATAATATAATAGGAAAGGACAGAAGATAAAATGGCGAAAGGATTCAGAGGCGGATTTGGTTCGAAAAGCAGCGGTGGCGGGAATAATATGCAAAAGCTGATGCAGCAGGCGCAGGCGATGCAGAAGGAAATGGAGAAAGAGCAGGCTGCGATTGCGGAGAAGATATTTGAGACGACTTCGGGCGGCGGCGTCGTAAAGGTTGTGATGACCGGAGAGAAAAAGCTGCAATCGCTCGAAATCAAGCCGGAAGCGGTTGATCCGGAGGATGTGGAGCTGCTCCAGGATCTGATTCTGGCTGCAATGAATGAATGTATCGATACCATAGACAACGAAACGCAGGAAATCATGGGGAAATATTCGATGGGAATGTGATATGGGCGTATACGGGACATCGGTGACAAAATTAATCGAGCAGTTTGAAAAGCTGCCCGGAATCGGCCATAAATCCGCACAGCGGATGGCGTTTTACCTGCTTGGTAGAACGGAACAGGAAGCGGAAGCATTTGCGGAAGCCATCAAAACGGCGCGCCGGGAACTCCGGTATTGTAAAATATGCCAGAATATGGCAGACAAAGATGTATGTGACATCTGCGGCAATCCGGTACGCGACAACGGCAAAATCTGTGTGGTGGAAGATCCGCGGGATGTTATGGCGATGGAACGGTCCAAGGTTTTTGCCGGAAGATATCATGTCCTTCACGGCGTCATGTCGCCGATTAACGGTATCGGCCCGGATGAAATCCGGATTAAAGAGCTTCTGGCGCGGATCGACGATACCGTAAAGGAAGTGATCTTGGCAACGAACCCCAATGTGGAGGGCGAGGCGACGGCAATGTATATCGCCCGGCTGCTCAAGCCGCTCGGCGTAACGGTTACCAGGATCGCCCACGGCGTGCCGGTGGGCGGCGATCTTGAATATATCGACGAAGTTACGATCGCAAGAGCGCTGGAGAACAGAACAGAATTATAAAGAGGGAATATGATAGAAAAATTACAGGCCGCGGAAAACCGATATGAAGAACTGACACAAAAATTGACGGATCCGGCCGTGCTGGGAAATCCGGAACAATATAAGCGCACGGCGACGGAACATGCGGAGCTGGAAGAACTGGTATCCGTATACCGTGCGTATAAAGCGGCGTCACGGGACAGGGACGAAACCCGCGCGTTGCTGGAAGGTCCTCTTGAGGAGGGATTCCGGGAGCTTGTGAAAGAGGAGCATCGCGAGAAAACGGAAGAAGCGGCGGCACTCGAAGAAAAACTACGGATTTTATTGATTCCGAGGGATCCGAACGACAGCAAAAATGTCATCGTGGAAATCAGAGGCGGCGCCGGCGGAGAAGAAGCGGCGCTTTTCGCTGCGGTTTTGTTCCGTATGTACGTGCGTTACGCGGAGCGGTCCGGCTGGCGGACGGAACCGGTCGATCTCAATGAAACGGAAATCGGCGGGATCAAGGAATGTACCTTTACAGTGATCGGCGCCGGTGCCTACAGCCGGCTCAAGTACGAGAGCGGCGTACACCGGGTACAGCGCGTGCCGGTTACGGAAGCCGGCGGCAGAATTCATACCTCGACGGCTACGGTAGCCGTTTTACCGGAGGTAGACGACGTGGAAGTCGATCTGAATCTGAACGATGTCGAGATTGATACCTATCGCTCCAGCGGCGCCGGCGGGCAGCACATCAATAAGACGGAGTCCGCTATCCGGCTGACGC
>CABQCN010000225.1 GCA_902462635.1 uncultured Oscillospiraceae bacterium | reverse complement strand
CATCGCATTCTTCATCATTTCAAATTAATTTACTTCTTTCTTTCTCGCCATGCCCGGCGTCCTCCTTAAAATATAGCCATAAATAGTTTTGCCATTATAAATCCTATTAATCCGCATCCCGGAAACGTGAGTACCCAGGCAAGTACCATTTCTTTGACGATACCCCAATTGACGGCAGACAGTCGTTTCGCGGCGCCGACGCCCATGATGGCAGTCGTCTTCGTATGCGTCGTACTGACCGGGACGCCGGTCAGGGATGCGAAAAGCAGGCAGAGCGACGCGGCGATATCCGCAGAGAAACCTTGATATTTTTCTAGTTTGATCATGTCCATTCCGACAGATTTTATGATGCGGTACCCGCCGACAGACGTACCCAGGCTCATCACGACAGAGCAAAGCAGCATCAGCCAGATCGTCGTGTCGAAGCTGCCGCCCGCCACATAGCGCCCGCTTGCCAGCATGCTGCCGAGCATGAATACGCCCATAAATTTCTGACCGTCCTGCGCGCCGTGCATGAACGCCATCGCCGCGCCGCCCGCAATCTGTGCGCCTTTGAAAAAGGAATCCGTTTTCCGCCGGTCTTTCTGCCTGCAGATCGCAATTACAAGCTTAACGATCAGATATCCCATCACAAAGCCAAGCAGCGTGGAAAGCACAAGCCCGATGATCACTTTGATCCATTCCCCCATATTGACGCCCTCTGCGCCGCCGAGCGCGATGGCTGCGCCCGTTACCCCCGCGATCAGCGCATGGCTTTCGCTCGTCGGGATACCGAACCACCAAGCGGCCACGGCCCACAGCACAATGGCAAACAAAGACGCGCAAAGCGCTACAAGCGCGTTATGCGCGTCTCCTTTAAAATCGACCATTTTATAAATGGTGTCCGCGACCTTACTGCTGATCAGAGACATCAGCAGTACGCCCGCAAAGTTCAGCACCGCCGCCATCAAAATCGCGGATTTCGGTTTCATAGAACCGGTGGATACCACCGTTGCGATCGCATTCGGCGCATCGGTCCAGCCGTTCACCAATATCACGCCGAGTACCAGCAACACCGTAATCAGCAGCGCCGGGCTTTCCAGGCATCTCGACAAAAAATCCCATAAATCATTTAATTCCGCCGCGATTGCATCCAACGTTATACGATCCTTTCTCCCATATCGCCGCCTGCTAAAATATGGTAGTGGAGATGCGGCACGGATTGTTTGGCGTCCTTCCCACAATTGTTGATGACGCGGAAGCCGTTTTCCGTAAGGTTCAGCTTTCTGGCGATCTCCGCAACGGCAAGCTGGATCCGTCCGAGAAATTCGGCGTCTTGCTCCGAAAAGCCGAGTACGCTGGGCACATGTCTTTTCGCCGCAACGACGATGTGGACCGGCATCTGCGGTTCAATATCGTAAAACGCCATGCAAGATTCGTCTTCATAGACCTTCCGCGCCGGGATCTCGCCCTTGATGATTTTACAAAAAATACAGTCATCCATAAAAAACACACCTCTTTCCTCGATACTCATTTCTATATTAAAATAAAAACTCTTTTACCTTCGACAGCATTTCATCAATTTTCTCCGGCTGTTTTCCGCCTGCCTGCGCCATATCCGGCCGCCCGCCGCCGCCGCCGCCGCAGACCGCCGCCGCTTTTCTGACGAGATTGCCGCAATGGATTCCGCCGGCGACAGCCGCCTTGGTAGCCATGGCGGTCACCGCCGCCTTGCCGCCAAACGACGACGCCAGGACGACCACGCCGGTATCCAGTTTGCTGCGGATCCGATCCGCAAGATCGCGTAACGCCTCCGGATCCAGCGCGTCGAATCTGCCTGTAACGAGCTTCACGCCGCCGATTTCTTCCGCGGACGCGATCATGCCGTTCAAATCGGAAACGGCGTTTTCCCGCTTCATTTGTTCGATTTCTTTCACTGCGGACTTATACTGCGCATACAGGTTCGAAACCTTATTTACAATGTCGGAATAATTCGCTTTCAATACTTCCGCAATATCCGTAAGCACGGCTTCCTCTCCCAGATACGCGGCGCGCGCGCCAGCGCCCGTTACGGCTTCGATCCTGCGGACGCCCGCTGCGACCGCGCTTTCATGGAGGATTTTAAATATGCCGATAGAAGACGTATTTTTCACATGCGTGCCGCCGCAGAATTCCAGGCTGAAAGCGCCCATTTCCACAACGCGTACCGTATCGCCGTATTTTTCTCCGAACAGCGCCATGGCGCCGAGTTTCTTCGCTTCCTCGATCGGAAGAACCCGCGTCGTGACATCGTAGCCGTTATAAACCGCATCGTTCACGATGGCTTCCACCGCGCGGAGTTCTTCTTTCGTCAGCGCCTGCATGTGGTTGAAGTCGAAACGCAGCCGTTCCGGCGTCACGCTGGAACCGGCCTGATGCACATGCTCTCCCAGCACCATACGCAGCGCTTTTTGCAGCAAATGCGTCGCACTGTGGTTCCGCTCCGTGGAAAGCCTTCCCTGACGGTCCACCGTCATCACGGCTTTTGCGCCGGTGCTGATGGTGCCGTGGATCACGGTGCCGATATGCCGCCATTTTCCGTCGCTCGTTTTCGTAACCGACGTTACGCTGAGCGCTCCGCCCTCCGTTTCAATGATCCCTTTGTCCCCGGCCTGTCCGCCGCTTTCGGCGTAAAATGTCGTTTTATCCGCGACGAGGATAATATCCTCTCCCTCGCCGGCCTCCTGAACCAAACTTCCGTCGGGCCGTATCAGACAAAGCACTTCGCCTTCCCCGATTTGTTTTTCATATCCTTCAAAGAGCGTTTGCGGATATTGCGCGGGGACGGATATTTCGTTATTGGCCCACGAACTTTCCCGGTTTTTCAGCGCGTCGCGCGCCATTGCCCGCTGCGCATCCATTTCTTTGCGGAAACCGTCTTCATCCACCGTAAATCCGTAATCTTTTAAAATATCTTTGGTCAGATCGATCGGGAACCCGTACGTGTCATGGAGCTTGAAAGCAATCAGTCCCGGTAAAACGCCTGCGTTCAATCCCATCGTTTCCCGCATCTTCCGCACATGCTCCGACAGCATCGCCATGCCCTGTTCGATCGTGGAAGCAAACCGTTCTTCCTCAATACGGATAACCTTTTTGATGTAGTCTTGTTTTTCTACGAGATTCGGATACGCGCTGCCGGAAAGTTCGATCACGGTATCCGTAAGGCCGGACAGGAAATTCCCTTTCATTCCAAGCAGCCTCCCATGGCGGGCCGCGCCGCGCAAAAGGCGCCGCAGCACATAGCCGCGCGCTTCGTTCGACGGCACGACGCCGTCGCCGATCATCATTACCGTACTGCGGATATGGTCCGTGATGACACGGATCGAAACGTCTGTCTTCCAGTCCGTACCATACGTCTTCCCGGAAAGCGCGCAGACGGTATCGAGAATTTTACGCACGGTGTCGACTTCAAAGAGGTTGTCCACTTCCTGCATCACGCAGGCAAGGCGCTCCAGTCCCATCCCCGTATCGATGTTGGGATGCGCCAGCTTTTCATACGTGCCGTCTTCCTGGCGGTCGAACTGTGTAAATACGAGA
>CABQCN010000224.1 GCA_902462635.1 uncultured Oscillospiraceae bacterium | reverse complement strand
CCGCTCCATTTTTTCATCTGTCGTCGCGTAATGGGAAGCCGGGAAGATTGCGATATGCGACAGACTGGCCCGCGCTTTGTAATTGATCGCATCGCATTCCGTGATCCGGTCGATTTCGTCGCCGAAAAATTCCACTCTGTAAAGGACGTCGTTCCGGTCCGACGGACGGATACTCAGCGTGTCGCCGTTGATCCGGAAGGCGCCTCTGGAGGAAAAGTCGCTGTTGTCATTCGAATAATTCATGGCGACGAGCTTGTCCGCCGCCTGCCGGATTTCCATACGCATCCCCGGACGCAGGGACAGCATCAGATCCGTATAATCCTCCGGATCCCCCAAACCGTAAATACAGGATACGCTGGAAACGATAATAACGTCGCGCCGTTCAAACAGCGCCGCAGTCGCGGAGTGGCGGAGACGGTCAATCTCATCGTTGATGCTGGAATCTTTTTCGATATACGTATCCGAAGCGGCGATATACGCTTCCGGCTGATAATAATCATAATAGCTGATAAAAAATTCAACCGCATTATGCGGGAAAAACTCTTTGAATTCACTGCAAAGCTGAGCGGCAAGCGTTTTATTATGCGCCAGAACCAGCGTCGGCCGATTCATCCGCGCGATGATATTTGCCATCGTAAATGTTTTGCCGGAACCCGTAACGCCGAGCAGGATCTGCTCGCGAATCCCGTTCTCCAAGCCGTCAGCCAGTTTGTCGATCGCCTCCGGCTGATCCCCGGTCGGTTCATAGGGCGCTTCCAATTGAAAAATGCCGCTTTGGTTCCTGACGATTCCCATATAACCACTCACCCCTTTTGCCATAAAAATAAGAAATTCATGGAATCCCATCTTTCAGGTTTTGCGATACAAAACCTGAAAGTACAGTATACCATGAATCCTCCAAAAACGGAATAGCACGCCGCTGTTTCCGGCGAGATTTTACGCCGCGAACGATTGCCTTATTCCTGGGCGATATGGCTTTTGATATAATCCATCCATTTGATACAATATTCTTTCCCCATATGGATCCCGTCGCTTGCCGCGCCGTCGGGCAGATACCCTTCCTCATCCACAAGCGCTTCCTGCACGTTTAAGAAACAGACGTTTTGCTGGCGGCACATTTCATAGATAAGTTGATTGAACAGCGCAATGTTTTCGTTATTCTCGCACGACGGGTCTACGCCGATCCCCCGGATCGTACGCGCTACCGGGATCACGGACTCCACATAAATCTGCACGTCCGGTTTGATGCTTCTGATCAAATCGAGAACTTTTACATAATATTTGATAAATTCCGCCGGATACGGCCATCCGATTTCATTATATCCCAGCATAATATAGACTTTTGAAAAATCATTGTATTTTGTAAGCGCTTCTTCCAGCGTCAGCTTTTCTCCGCCGACCAAAAAAAGCGTCCTCTTCTCGGGATTATCCGCTACGATCTGATTTACGGAAACGCCGATATGCGTATAAAAGGCGGCATATTTCGCCATCCCTGTAAAAAGCGCAAAATCCTCCATTCGGGAATCTCCGATAAAGACGGCGTCTTCAAAATAATCCCATCCCGCCGGCGCGCTGGCCGGAACTTGTTCCGGATAGTCATATCCCGTAAAAGGGGTAGGCGTCGGCGCCGGCGGAAGGGTAACAATCGGCGCGGCGGAAGGTGTTGGCGCCGTTGTTTTTGCTATGGATGGCGTTGGCGGATCCGTCACCGGTTCGGTCCGCACCGTTGGATCCGCACGCGGCGTTGCCGCCGGAAGCGTAGAGGGCGTCGCCGCCGGATTCGTTGCCAGCTGCGCCGTGGGCGCAATCGTGCACGGCGCCGGTTCTGCCGATTTCGTCGGATCACCGGATCGCTGCGAAGCTGGCGTGTGATTGGCTTCGACCGCCTGTACAGCAGATCGTTCATCGGCTTTTTTGTGTAAAAATATAACCAGCGGAATGAAAAGCACCGCAACAGTTAAAACCAACGCCGATATTAAAAAAATCCTACTTTGTGCTGTTTTTTTTTCTTGTGCAGGGACGTCTCTTTTCGGATCATCCGTTTTATCTTTTGTCATATAATTCCTCCAGCACCAGAACTTACTATTTCATTATAGAAAATTCCCGCTGAAAATTCAGCACCTGAATTTCAAAAAAAAAGGATATAACCGGCTATATCCTTTCAAAGAAATTCCGAAAGATCTTTCCGCTTCTTCACGCCTACTTTTTCCATGGCGCTGCCAAGACGCTGTTTCACCGTATTGATAGAGAGATGCAGCCGGTCCGCAATTTGCTGATTCGTAAATCCGCGTACCGCCAATTTTACCGCTTCCCGTTCCCGGATTGTCCATTCATTCGTGGCGTTTCGGTTCATCACATGGTTATGCAGCGTCGTCCATCCCTCTAACAGCCGTTTATTTAAAGCAACTACAGCGTCGTACGCATTTCTGTCTGCTTTTCTGAGACGCCGGAACAGCAAAAAATCCAGCGGGCTGCTATATTCCGCAAGAATACCGTAAAGCCGGTCCGGAAGCGTGATTTCCAGCACACGGTCAATATGAAAAACCGCCATAGTATCGTTTCCTTCGTCGTGATAGGCAATCGCCGCCAACAGCCGCTGATACGCTTCGGAAATCAAAACGCCTTCCAGTTTTGTCTGGGAAATCAGCGGTTCCGCAACCGCGGTAAAATCCGGGCGCGCCGGAACCGCATCTTTTTTACTCATTATGTATTTCAAATAATAAAACCTCGCGAGCGGATAGCTCTCTGCGGGCAGCGGATCGAAGCAGCCGCGCCGGAACCATTCCGGGAAGCGCACTTTATCGTAAATTGCGCTTCGCATCCCTGCAATCCAGAACGCAAGGTACTCCCTGTCTTCCTGGGAGGCGCACGTCAATCCGGATAACTTTTCTTCCGCGCGCTTCCATTGCTCGATATTTCCGGCGTATATTGCACAAACGGCTAAGATTAGATACGCTCCGATCTTCGTATCGAAGCACGATGCGTCTGCCAGCATCTGGGCAGCCTTTTTGCCCGCTTTATCGATTTCTCCGCGAAAGCAGGCAAGCTGGCAGTCGCATAGCGCGGCAAGCTCCGCCTTTTTCTTTACTTTCTTGAGAACCGCTTCCGCGCTGCCCGGAAGGCTGTATATAACGGTCGTCAGCGGAATCGGCGTCCTGTAAGAAAGGTAGGAAACCGTCTGTATTTCTTTTGTTTTTTGCGCTTTACGAAGATCCTCCGGCTTTTTTGCATCGGCAGGAATCATCCAGGAACGCTGATATTTCTTTGCTCCCGGAATTCTTTGCTGCGATATCAGCCTCTGCGCATACCGAACCGAAATCCCCCAGCGTTCCGCCGCTTCTTTCGCAGAAATATAGATCATATCGTTCACCTTCACGCATAAATTCCATATTGATATTCTAGCCGTTATAACGCATTATTGCAATCAATAAAATAAAAAAAATTTAGAAATAAAATCAGATGAAATTCTGGCAAGTGTAATTTTTCGCGCTTCTCCGGCCGGATCCTTCCATTCCCTTCTCTTCAAAATTTTTTCTGAAACCGGGAAGCGTCCCACACCCTATTTTTGAAAATGGCGGTCTCC
>CABQCN010000223.1 GCA_902462635.1 uncultured Oscillospiraceae bacterium | reverse complement strand
ATCTTCTGAAATTGAAAAATCGGTCTCAAGGAATACGGTTTCCCGGCAATCAAATTTCCGAGATATTGAATGCCGAGCTTTATGAGAAACAAGGACGTTTCCTCTTTGTTTGCCAAGTCCAGATTCTGATTCAATGCAAATTTATCAATCTTATAGTCTTCTTTCCAGGAAGAATCCATATATACCTCATGGATACTGTCCGCCACGATCCGCCCCGAATCCAGACGTTTTAAATGGATGATCAAATCGATACACCCCGCAATTTCTTCTTCCGCTGTGTTTTTATCGCGATACATCGGCGTTTTCATCATTAAATTCCGCAAATTCGGAATCACTTCTTTTGGGGAAAAAGAATGCATCGTGGCACTGACTCCCGCGTTGAGGCGGAGCGCGGCGTTCACAAGCTCCGATACTTCCTCCGGCAAGGTGATTTCACTTACGATCAAGACGTCTCTCGATGTTTTTAATAAATAAGCAAAGCTTTGCGCTAGATCCCGTTTTGCATTTTCTACCAGAGTGATGACGTTTTTATCCGGATATTTGATCCCGGCCTGCAGTTCGTTCTGCTGGTCCAATATCCCGATTCCCCAATATACGGGATATTCTCCGATCATCGACAACAGGAACGTACTCTTTCCGACCCCCATATCCGAGCCGGAGACGAGAAAGCTTCCCCGTCCCTTCTGATTATATTTTAATAAAGATATCATCGTACGATCAATCGTACGGTATTTCTCTGCCATATCTTCCAAAGATACAACATTTAAATTAAAAATGCGTTCATTATAATAAAAATCATCGTCCCCCGGCGTTACGTCGTATCCTGCGGCACTGATTCTGTTTGAATTTTCTTTCGACGTTACAATCATAGGATTTTGCATGTCGTAATTCAGCGCCGATTTTTGCGTCGTCTTTTTTTGTATATTCACGATTGTTCCGGTATTATCAAATGTTAAGAATTTCAGCCGGATTTTGTTCCCTTTATAAATTACATAGATATACTCTTTATTCAATATCCCGATTTCATTGATATCCTTATACTGTAAGGACTCGATACAGCTCTGCCCGTAACTGACCGCATATAATAATATACAAATAAAATTCAATCGTTCCCGTTTTTTCTCGTAACGGCTTAAAAACGAGGTTCTGGTTTCCAGTTCTTTTGCCGTTTTTTTCAAAAGAGATTGTTCCATCACACTGATATCGTCGCTATATAGACGATATTCCAGTAAAATTTCTTCAAATGAAAAATTTGCAAGCAGCAGTTCGAAAATAACGTCTGCTTCGTTTTTTTCTATATTTTGAAAATCGACGGCGCTTTGGATCAAATCGTCAAGTTCTGCCGGTTCGCGGGACTCCAATAAACGGATATAATAATCCACGATATTTTGCCTTGCGGACCTGTTGCCGAGCGCCGCGCGGTCTTTCATTCCCGTAAACGTACGGATCGCCTTTTCCGCACGCAGCCTGTCTACATGATATATTTCCGCAAAACGCGTGCTGTCGGAGAGGGAATCCGCAACGAGATCGATCAGCCTGATCCAAGAAGGAGAAGTGAGATATCCCATATCATACCCCATCCAAACGAGTCGCTGCGGGAAAGTACGTTTTGACAGATGCCGTCTGTGTTTCATCCAGATAGATGCGAATATCCAGGATCCCTTCTTTCCCTGCTTCTATAAGATCATTATACTCCCCATCCTCCACGGCAAATACGATAGTATAGGTTTCATTTTTATCCTTTATAAAAGTTCCCTTCGTTTCCAAATCCCGTTGGATGTCATAAATTTGTATTTTGGGTACGACAACCGCCGCATTCCCGTCCGGATATCGGAGCAAGATATCTGCGAATCTGCCCGGCATAGCCTGCCCCGCCACGAGACTGCAGATTTGAAATTCTTTTAGTTTTTGGTTTTCGCCGGGATCCTTTAAAAACTCTTTAAAATTCTGAAAAGATACCTGCTGTCCTTTGCAGATGGTATATTTTAATTGGAGACCGCAGATATTATCAAAATCCGAAACATAATCGGATGTCACACATCCCAAAGGCATTTTTATTTTATCAAAACAGGATTCGATCGCCTCGGTAATAATGGTTTCGCAGAGGAGCGGCGTATCGCCGTTATAGATCAATACCGTTACATAATGATACATCTCTGCGGCGATTTTATCCTCATAAAATTGTTTCTGTTCTTTTCTGACGGATGGAATCACGATAAACGTATAAATTCCGGCAACCAATGCCATACAAAGTAAAAATACGGCGATTCTAAGTACTGCATTCTTTTTCATACGGATATGCACGACCTTTCTTTTTTATTGCAGATTGCAGGAAATAAACGATTCACAATGTTGATATATTGCGTATGGCCGGCGATTCCGTCCGTATGAAAAAGGGGCCGGATCTTACCGGTAAAATTTCTCTTAAAATTCCGTTCGTCGTCATGGGATACGGCTCCAAGATATTTGTTTTCTCCTACGATGAGCATGATGCTTTCTTCCGGCAGACTGCACTTTGCGTTAAATTCCCAGGCGGCATACAGAACGTCGCCGCCGAAGCATTCGTAATAATTTTTACAAGCCACTATATCGTCTATATTTGCCAGCGGCGTGGCGATCGTGTAATCGCAGTTCGCCGTTAAATTCTTAACCGCCGGTTTATCGTCATATCTGTCCGTAATAAAAATAATACAGTCGAAGTTTCTGCCGCCCCAACCGATCAGGTCGGAAATACATAATTCGTTTTCCGGTTCCAGCTCATCCTGCAGCCGGTTTCCGGAATAATATAAATTTCCGCAGTCCTCCTTTTTATGGATCAAGCCCTTTGCATGCCAGGCTTCCGCATCTCTCTTATATAAAGACCTGTAATCAAAAAGATACGGCTGCGTATCCTCTTCGACGCTTTCATCTCCGTAATATTTATCGGATACCGCATAATAATCCAGTTTTCTCTGCGTACGGTCTGTCAAAGCCAGAATGCACGTTTTCATTCCGAAGTACAACGCCGCAGTTCCGGCAAGTTCCCAGGCAAAGCACACATTACAGTCCACGTACAGGGAAAACCGCACATTCGGATTACAGGGCTGCTCCGCAGGAAGTTTGATGTGCGGTGCGTTCCGCAGCCGATATAAATCGGCAAGCAGCGCATCCGCATCGGCGTATCGGTCTTCGGCGTCGAATGCGGTACATTTTTCTATAATCGGTTTTAATGCGCAATCTTCAGCAATCCTGACCGGGTCTGCTTTCTCTGTGCCAAATCCCTCGTCCAGCATCCATGCAAGAACCATTCCGAGGGAATAAATGTCGCTTTGGATGCATGCTTTCCCGTAAAAAACTTCGGGTGCCGTAAAATATTCGCTGGAAAGACGAACGGTGGTTTGCGTTCCTGCCCGGATCGCAGCGCCGGATACATTGCTGTCGGGGGCATTTGTTTCACTAATGGCGCTGCTTTCAAAATCGAGGAAACAGATCCCGCCGTCTCTGACGATCAGATTGGAAGGCTTTATGTCTCCGTGGATTCTTTTCCTATCGGTATCCGCCGTCAAATAAGATAAAAATTCCGCGGCAGAGACGGCAAGATCTATCAATCTTTCCTTAGGGGTATTCTGCGCCGGGCAAACGCC
>CABQCN010000222.1 GCA_902462635.1 uncultured Oscillospiraceae bacterium | reverse complement strand
ATATTGACGATATAGAAATAAAACGCCAGCGTGATGTTTTCCTGCATCATTTTACCGCAGATCCCCGCAACATAACCAAACCAGATTGCAAACAGAAAAACAAAGCTCTTGCCTTCTGCGGTCCTTGCTTTATACGATTTATATACGGACAGCGGCCAGGAAATTCCAAAGCACACGATCATAACCATTTCTAAAATTTCTCCTACATTTTTCCAGTCCATACGGAATGCCTCCCTGCTTCTTTTTACAGTCATTATTATAGTCTTGACGATTCATATTGTATAATATATAATATATATCATATTTATAATATTTGTATTATGTATCAAGGAGAGATCAGAATGGAAATCCTGCAGTTAAAATATTTCTCCGCGGCAGCGGCGCACGAGCACATCACGAAAGCGGCAGAACAGCTCCATATCGCGCAGCCGGCGCTGACGCAGTCGATCCGCAGGCTGGAAGAGGAATTAGGCGTCAAGCTATTCGACCGCAGCGGCCGCAATATCGTTTTAAACGAAACGGGAAGGATTTTTTTTAAACGCGTCTCGCCGATCCTGGCGGAACTGGAAAATCTTCCCGACGAAATCCGGGAAACGGCAGGAATTTTCCGCAGGACGATCCATATGAATGTCGTGGCCGCTTCTGCACTGATCACCAAAATCATCATTCGGTATAAAGCGCTGCATCCCGAAGTGGAGTTCCAGCTGATGCACAACGAAAAAGCGGAACATTTCGATATCGGTATTACGACCATGCCGTACGGCAGCAAAATCAACAATAAAAATACAACGACGATTTCTGAAGAAATCATGCTCGCCGTTCCGGCAAATTCGAAATATGCAAAAGCCGGGTCGGCGGATCTGCGGGATGTCGCGGGAGAAGGTTTTATCAGCCTGTCGGGATCTCTTCCCTTACGGGAAATCTGCGATAAATTCTGTATGTCCGTGGGGTTCGTCCCTCATATCGCGTTTGAAAGCGACAGCCCGGACGCCGTACGGGACCTGATCGGCGCCAATATGGGCATCGCGTTCTGGCCCTCCTTTTCCTGGGGAACGGCGCTTCGTCAGAATATCGTATTCATCCCCATTCGCGAACCGGAATGCAAACGGAATATCATTGTTTCCCTGCGGGACGGACAAGAGAATTCGCCGGTTTTATCCGATTTTTACAATTATATCGTGTCGAACCTCCAAAATTTCAAAAAGGGCGAAGACTTCAGCGCATCAGTTCCAGAAACGCTGGCTCATCGATGATTTTGATTCCAAGTTTCCGCGCTTTTTCCAGCTTGCTTCCCGCCTCTTCTCCTGCAAGCACATAATCCGTTTTGGCAGAAACGCTGGAAGAGCATTTTCCGCCCCGGTCTTCGATCATTTTCTGGGCCTCCGCACGTTTCAAGGTAGGGAGCGTGCCGGTCAGCACGAATATTTTACCGGTTACGGAATCATTCGCCGGCGGTTCCATGCCGCCCTCATAGACCATATTCAAGCCGAGTTCCTTCAATTCTGCGATTAAAGCGCGCGTTTTTTCACTATGGAAGAATTCATATACGCTTTCTGCCGTGATCCGCCCGAAATCGTCGAGCGATTCCAGCGTTTCCAGATCGGCTTCCATGATTGCGTCCATTGTTTTAAAATATTTTGCCAGCTCTTTTGAAGCCGCCGCGCCGATCTGCCGGATGCCGAGTCCGAAGATCAGACGGTACAACTCGTTTTTTTTCGTATTTTCTATGGAATTGAGCAGATTTTCCACCGATTTCTCGCCAAGACGCTCAATCGCGACCAATTCTTCCCGATGGTCTTTCAGCCGGTAAATATCACTGAGATTCGTAATCAGGCCCTGATCGCAGAATACGCGCAGCGCGGCGGGTCCGAGACCTTCAATATTCATCGCGTCTTTGGAGGTAAAATGGACGAGTCCTCTGTAAATTTTCGCCGGACAATCGGGATTTTCACAGCGGTACGCTGCTTCGCCTTCTTCTCTATGCACCGCGCCGCCGCATTCCGGGCAATGGTCCGGCATTGTAAACGGAACCCGCGGCAGCGTATCTTTTTCCGTTTCACGCGCTTCTTTGTCAATCGATATGACCGCGGGAATCACATCGCCTGCCTTCATGATCTGCACCATATCGCCGATCCGGATATCGCGTTCTTCGATATAGTCCATATTGTGAAGCGTCGCTTTCGAGATCGTCGATCCCGCGAGAAAAACGGGATCGAGAATCGCCAGCGGCGTCAGCACGCCGGTTCTGCCGACATTGATCTCGATTTCCTGGAGGCGTGTAAATTTCTTTTCCGCCGGATATTTGTACGCCGTCGCCCATCGCGGAAATTTCGAAGTCGAACCGAGCGCTTCCCGCTGCGAAAAGGCATCCGTTTTGATAACCGCGCCATCGATATCGTATTCCAAGCCTTCTCTATCCGTTCCGATCTGCAGCACGGCATTCCAAACTTCTTCCGGCGTATCGCAGACATGATAGCCGCTGCTGATACGGAAGCCCTGTTCTTTCAGGTAGTCCAGCGATTCGCTGTGGGTATCTATGCGGGGCGCGTCTGCCGAAATTTCCTGCAAATTAAAAATAAAAATATCGAGATGGCGCGCGGCGGCAATTTTGGGATCCAGCTGCCGCAGAGAACCCGCCGCCGCGTTGCGGGGATTGGCAAAAGTCTGCAGCCCTTTCAGATCCTGTTCCGCATTCAGTTTCATAAACGAGCCGCGCGGCATATAGATTTCACCGCGTACGACAAGCTTTTTGAGCGGATGTTTCAGGCGCAGCGGAATGGACTGTATCGTTTTGACATTTGCCGTGACATTTTCTCCGACGAAACCATCGCCGCGCGTTGCGCCTGTCACTAGCAGCCCGTTTTCATAGGTGAGCGCTACGGATAAACCATCGATTTTCTTTTCTACGACAAAGCGGACCGACTCCTGCGGAAACCGTTCCTGCACTTTCATACAAAATTGTTTGACTTCTTCTTCCGAAAATACATTATCCAGACTCTGGAGCGGAAGCGTATGCGTAAATTTTTCAAATCCTTCGGAGACGGCGCCGCCGACCCGCTGGGTCGGCGAATCCGGCGTGACGAGTTCGGGATACGTCTCTTCGATGGCTACGAGTTCCCGATACAGAACGTCATATTCGGCATCGGACACCGCCGGATCGTCCAGCACATAATAGCGGTAAGAATACTCCTCCAATAGTTCGCGCAGCGCGGCAGCGCGGTTTCGCGCGGTTTCCATCTCTTCCATGTAACTCTTTTGTCTCCTTATGATAAAATAAAGATGGTTATACTTATATTGTAAAACCATCTTTTTGTCAATCATTTTTCTCTTTTTTTCTTCTTTTTACGATCGACGGCAGCGACCGCTGCAATCAGTCCAATGATGACAAGAATCGTCAATAGCACGACCAATGTCGTGCGTCCTATGAAATTTCCGCGCTCCGCCGCCAGAAGCGAAACGATGCTGAAAAACAGTTGATTCATATCGCCGCCGCCCATCATATGAGATATTCGTTGATCTCGTCGATTTCGAACCCTTTATGAGTCGCCAGGTTCATGCCGTTCGAAATGACGGCTGCCATCCGTTCGATGGCAATATCGATATTCTTCGGCGTGACGACCATATCTTCCGT
>CABQCN010000221.1 GCA_902462635.1 uncultured Oscillospiraceae bacterium | reverse complement strand
TCTATTAATATAGAAACGATACGGATCCCTTCCAGCAGCGTGTACATTACGCCGGCCAGACGTTTTTGATCTTCCGGATCGCCGCTCTTAGCAAGGATCCAGGGCGTTGTTTCGTCGATATATTTATTCATTCTGGAAATTCCTTTCCAGATTTCGGTAAGCGCCGTCGGAAATTGAAGCGCGTCCAGCGCCGCATCCACACGCTGCGTACAGCCCGCCGTCAGCGCCTGTACCTCCGCTTCCGGACCACACGATACGCGCTGCGCTGCGGACGGCATTACACCGCCGAAATATTTGATCTGCATGGAAACCGTCCGCGATACGAGATTGCCGAGATCGTTGGCTAAGTCCGCATTGACCCGGTGAATCAGCGCGTCGTTGGAAAACATACCGTCGGAACCGAACGGAACTTCCCGCAGCAGAAAATAACGGATCGCGTCCGCGCCGTAGCGTTCCACTAAAAGAACGGGATCCACGACATTCCCCTTGGACTTCGACATTTTACCGCCATCCAGGAGCAGCCAGCCGTGCCCGTAGACTTGCCCGGGAAGCGGAAGTCCAAGCGCCATCAGAATGGCCGGCCATATGATCGTATGGAACCGGATGATCTCTTTCCCGACGAGATGGACCTGCGCCGGCCAGTATTTTTGATACAGGCTGTCGTCCCCGCTTCCGTATCCAAGCGCGGTGATATAGTTCGAAAGCGCATCTACCCAGACATATACGACATGCTTCTCGTCAAAGGAAACCGGAATGCCCCAGTTGAACGTCGTCCGGGAGACGCAGAGGTCTTCCAGTCCCGGACGCAAGAAGTTGTTGAGCATTTCGTTTTTTCGGGAAACGGGCTGTATGAAATCGGGATGGCTTTCAATATATTCTATGATCCGGTCCTGATATTTGGAAAGGCGGAAGAAGTAGCATTCTTCCTTCGTACGTTCCACCGGCCGGCCGCAGTCGGGGCATTTGCCATCTGCAAGCTGCGTCTCCGTCCAGAATGCTTCACACGGCGTGCAGTACCAGCCTTCGTATTCGCTTTTATAAATATCGCCCTGATCGTACAGCTGCTTAAATATTTTCTGTACGGCAGCGACGTGTAAATCGTCCGTCGTGCGGATGAACCGATCGTTTGTAATCCGCATGATTTTCCACAACTCTTTGATCCCCGCAACGATTTCATCGACGTATTGCTTTGGGGTGACCCCTTTCTCTTCAGCCTTCCGCTGGATCTTGAGGCCATGTTCATCGGTCCCCGTAAGAAACAGGACGTCATAACCTTTCAGCCTTCTGTATCTGGCTTCCGCATCCGCTGCGACCGTCGTATAGGAATGCCCGATATGCAGGTTGTCGCTCGGGTAGTAAATCGGAGTGGTGATATAATACGTGGGTTTCTTCATGCGCGTTTCCTTCTTTCTTTATTGAATCAGGCTGTCGAGATAATCCTTCGCCGTCTTGATATCCTTCTCCGGATCGTCTCCGACTTCCCGTTCGATGGTGAGGAACCCGTGATACCCGATATCATCAAGCGCTTTCAGATAATTTTTGAAGTCCACTTCACCCGTTCCGAGCGGCACTTCAATAAAGGACGGACCTGTCGGGACTTCGCCTTCTTTGCCCGGTCTTACGCCGTATACGACTTCCGCGGGCGTGGGGAACAGATTCTTTCCATCCTTTGCATGCGTATGGACGATATAATCCTTCAGCGTATATACCGCCTGCACCGGATCGTCTTTTGTAACCATTACGAGATTGGCGGGATCCAGGTTGACCGCGACGCCGGTCGAATGCAGATCATCCAGGAACGTTTTCAGCGTCGACGCGATCTCGGGTCCGGTTTCGATGGCGAAATGCGCCTGCAGGGAATCGGCATATCTGCTGAGCTCAAAGCACGCCTCCTGCATGATTTTATATCGTTCCTCCTTTTTGTCCGCCGGTACGACACCGATATGCGTCGTTACGACGTTCGTTTCCAGGTCGAGCGCCAGGTCGATGATGGCTTTGGAATGCTCGATCAGCTTCGGGTTCCGTTCCCTGTTTGCAAATCCCTCTCCCAGATCGCCGCAGAGGGCGGAGAAGCGGAGTCCATGCGATTTCACCTGTGCCAAAAGTTCTTTTCGTTGCTGCGAATTTAAATGATAAGGAGAAAGATCTCCGTATGTCGCATATGCCTGTATGCCATCCGCGCCAAGTTTTTCTGCCTTCTGCAGCGCGAGTTCCCGGTCGCACCGGAAAGAATCCAGAATGACTCCTATAGAAAATTGATACATATTTAAAACCCCTTTCATAAGAAAGAAAATAGCGTGTGTATTATATCATGCCTGTCAACGAAATACAAAAAAATTCCCGTTTAAAATTCCGCATGAAAATTTTTGCGATCCATGTTACAATATATCCCGTTGATTTTTAAAGGATTAGGAGCAGAGAAATGCGGCCGAGAAATAAAAAACACCTAGAAGAACGATTTGAAAAATGCAGCCGCTTGGTTGCCGGAGATCCCGCCGCCCTGAAGGGGAACTGGCGTTCTCTGTTCGGGCGCGAGGAAATACGCCTCCATTTAGAGATCGGCTGCGGGAAGGGCGCTTTTATCACAGGGATGGCCGCCGCGCATCCGGATATCGGTTTTATTGCAATGGAGTGCGTGAAAAACGTCATTGTCACGGCGTTGGAGAAGACGGAGCGATCCGCTCTGGAGAACATCCGTTTTATCAACGGAAACGCCGATCGGCTGCCTGATTTTTTCGCCCCCGGCGAAATCGACCGCATCTATCTGAATTTCAGCGATCCCTGGCCGCGCAAGAAGCAGGCCAAACATCGACTCACCCATCCTTCATTTTTAAAATTTTATCAGGAGATTCTCGCTCCCGGAGGCGCCGTGCTTCAGAAAACAGACAACCGTCCCCTCTTTGACTATTCTATGGAAAGCTTTACGGAAAGCGGCTGGAGGTTATCGGCTGTCACGTATGATCTTCACGGACCGGAAACCCCGGCCGAAATCATACGGCAAAACGTCGTCACGGAATATGAAAGCCGGTTTCTGGAGGCAGGACAGCCGATCCACAGACTGGAAGCATTCCCTCCGGATGCATAAACCGGATTTCCTGCCACTGCGTAAGATAAAACCGCCGATTCCCTGTTCCGGAACCGGCGGCCATTTTTTTGACGGAATCTTCTGAGGCGCGTTACGCTTCCTGTCTCTTTCTCAGTAAAATCACCGTCGCCGCTGCACACGCCGCTGCAATCGGCACGATCAGCATGACGTCGCCGGTCTTCGGCGTATCCGTCTTGCCGGGATCCTCCGTCTTACCGGGGTCTTCAGTTTTGCCAGGGTCTTCTTTATCCGGCGGATTTACAGGATCTCCCGATTCCGGCGGCTGGTTTACCGGCTCTTCCGACATGGCCAGATAAACGCCGGCGTCCGCAGTTTCGGTGAATATCAGCCCGCCTACCATTACGGTAGGATCACCGGCGAGAATGTCGAACGTGAAAATCTGAAAATCTTCTTTGTGCATTCCCTCCGAGCAGGCAAACTCCGTAAATTCCGTGCCGGGACGGATGCAGGGTGAAAAATACCCATCTCCGGAAACGGTCGTGAAAACAAGAACATATTTTCCTGCCGCAACTTCTTTTTCAAACTGCGCCTTCC
>CABQCN010000220.1 GCA_902462635.1 uncultured Oscillospiraceae bacterium | reverse complement strand
CCTGCCTAACCAGATATTTCCGATCCGTCCGTTTCGTTTTTACTCATTTCCCGAGCCGTGAGTAAAAATTTCATGCCGCCTCTTACCCCCCCAACAAAAAAAGTTCCCGTAACGGGAACTTCCGGTTCTTCTCTCTTATTCTGATTTTGCCCGAGGCCAAAAATTTCCGCACCCGCCCCGGCCCTCGTCTCCGAAGGCCATACACGTTCATGGTTCGGCCGCTTCAGGCGGCCTGCCTGACGATGCCGGGCACGATCCCGGCCGGAACCACCCCGGCGAACAAGTCCCTCACGATCTTTTCCAGATGCCGCATGTCGGCGCCTTCCGTCATGTCGATCAGGATGAGCCGTTTCCCCGGGAAGATCTTCATCCTCTTGTACGTTTCGATCTTTTCCGCCAGACGCTCCCGGTAATTCTCCCGCTCCATCATGCCCAGCAGCTCGATATAGTATATCTCCTGTCCGATGAACACGGTAAAATCCGGGGTCACTTCGCCCCGCAATCCCAATTCATATATATACGGAATCCCCATTTCCCGCAGCTTTCCAGCAAACAGACACTCGTTCTTCGATCTTACGGATTCTCCCAGATCCGTAATCAGACGTCCGTCCTCTCCGGACTCCTCCCGCCCGAACAGCTTGCGGTTCGCCCGTTTCCGATACGCCTCGCACTTCTCCCGCCGGCCCGCAGCCTCGCCGGCCAGCCGCAGGATCTCCTCAAATGTCTCCGCAGCCTCTTTGCTGCCCTTGAATACCTGCAGATCCCGGATCTCATTCTCCACCTGTCTGCGCAGATATTCCAGCCGGTTCTCCAGCCTGATCCTGTAAATCACCCGATTCCGCAGATTCCACAGGTCCTTCTCCGGATCCCCTTCTTCATATTTGCGCTTCACCGGCAGGTGGAACTGTCCGCCGCCGTAAATGTCCACATTTTCATAACGGTAAATATAGAGTTTTACAGTCCCGTCGCGTAAAATCCGTCTCTGCCGCGACTTCTTCAGAATCACGTTTCCTTTCGGGTAACGCTCCAGATCGATTTGTAAAAGATTGTACAGGCAGCACGCATCCTTCCAGACTTTCGCCGCACGCTTCGCTCTGTCAGAAACATGGTAACGCATGGAAACTCTCCCCCTCAGGATAAAATCGTAATATGATTATATCACACAAAACACAAAAAATCAAATAAAATTTAATTGTAAAATATGTATAATATTTACTTTTTACTCAAAACGAACTCCGTGAGTAAAAACGCCGGATCCGAAGGATGGGGATCCAGGAAAACAGGATCGGCTGCTAACCTTTCCCTGGAAGAAAATCTCTTTTTACTCCGTACCCATTCCCGGAGTAAAAACGGAACAAAACGGATGATTATAAAAATTTTTTTCACTTGTTGACTTTTAAATTTTACTGTGGTAATATGTTGCTCGTCGAAAAGCTTTGACGGAGACAGGTCTGGATCCGGAGCCTGCAGAGAGTCGGTGGTTGGTGAGAACCGATGGCGTTCATATCAAGACAAATCACTCTCGAGCTGAAATACTGAAGTTTCTAGTAAGTATTTCCGGAAAGCACCGTTATAGGCGAGGATTTAGTTTCTACAATGAATCCGGAGAAGGACAGTAAATTGAGTGGTATAACGATGGAACAGATAGAATCCTCGTCTCAACTGTGAGACGAGGACTTTTTTATATTATAAAAATTATCGAGAAAGAAAGGTTGATGAGAGGTATGGCGATATTTGAGAAATATGTAAACAGAAAAGATTTTACATCCTATGAAGATTTCAAGGAGAATTTCCGAATATACGTGCCCGAGAAGTTTAACTTCGCCTATGACGTATTGGATCAGCTGGCAGAAGAAAAGCCGCAGGAACGAGCGCTCATATGGTGCAACGAAGAAAACGACGAAAAAATATTTACCTTTGCCGATATGAAAAAATATTCCGACAAAGCTGCGAATCTTTTGAAAAATATGGGCATCAGGAAGGGCGATTCCGTTATGCTTGTGCTCAAAAGACATTACCAATTCTGGTATGTCATCATGGCGCTCCATAAAATAGGCGCCGTGGCCGTACCCGCCACACATTTACTTACGGCGAAGGATATCGTATACAGATGCAACCGGGCAGACGTCAAAGCCGTAATCTGCACGACAGACCATGATTTTCCAAAACAAGTGGATCTCGCAGAAAAAGACTCGCCCACATTGCAATTGAAATTTTATACCAACGGCAGTTCGCGTCAGAAAGAAATCGAAAAGGCCAAAATGCAGGCGGAAGGACGCTTGGAAGAGTGGATCGATCTGGATGAGGCCGTAGAAGCGCAGAGCGAAGAATTCCAGAGACCGCAGGGCGAAGAAGCGGCACACAACGAGGATAATATGCTGCTGTATTTCACATCAGGAACCTCCGGATATCCGAAAATGGTGGTACACACATTTTCCTATCCGCTCGGGCATATCATCACGGCGGGATATTGGCACAGCGTTAAAGAAAAAGGCCTGCATCTGACCGTCGCCGAAACGGGATGGGCCAAAGCCGTATGGGGAAAATTATACGGACAATGGCTCGGAGAAACCACGATATTCGTATATGATATGGAAAAATTCAATCCGCCCGATCTCCTTAGCAAAATGGCAAAATATAAACTGACAACGTTCTGCGCGCCGCCGACGATCTACCGTTTTATGATCAAGGAGGATCTCTCGCAATACGATTTGCGTTCGCTGCAGGAACTCACCGTAGCAGGGGAGGCGCTCAATCCCGAGGTCTATAACCAGATCTATAAATCGATGGGACTTAAACTCCGCGAATGCTATGGGCAGACGGAAGTCGTTTCGCTTGTATGCACGTTTCCCTGGATGAAGATAAAGCCTGGCTCCATGGGAAAACCGTCGCCCTGCTATGACGTCGACATTGTCGATAAAGATTATAGAAGCTGTTATCCCGGAGAAGTCGGAGAGATCGTCATCAATACCTCAAAAGGCAGGCCCGTCGGAATGTTCAAAGGGTATCATAAAGACGAAGAACTCACCCAGGAAGTATGGCACGACGGATTTTACCACACCGGTGATCTGGCATATAAAGACGAAGACGGTTATTATTGGTACGTCGGCAGAAAAGACGACGTCATCAAAAGTTCCGGATACCGGATCGGCCCCTTCGAGGTCGAGTCGGCGCTCATGGAACACCCGTCGGTATTGGAATGCGCCGTGACCGGCGTTCCCGACGAACTGAGAGGGCAGCTTGTCAAAGCCACGATCGTGCTGGCAAAAGGCTACGAGGCCAGCGAAGAACTCAAGAAAGAGTTGCAGAACTACGTTAAGAAAGCCACGGCGCCATATAAATATCCGCGGATCGTAGAATTCGTAACGGAACTTCCCAAAACGATCAGCGGTAAAATACGCCGCGTAGAAATCCGCGAAAACGACCAGAAGAAAGACGTCACAAAATGACATTTCGGGACTGCAAGTATATCATATTCGACTTAGACGGCACGCTGACGGATCCCAGAGAAGGGATCACCGGCAGCGCCGTCTATGCGCTGGCCTCTCTCGGTTACAGTATTCCCGAAAAATCAGAGATCGAATGGTTTATCGGGCCGCCGCTTCTCGATTCTTTTATGGAATACGCGCGGTGCAGCGAAGCGGAGGGCCTG
>CABQCN010000219.1 GCA_902462635.1 uncultured Oscillospiraceae bacterium | reverse complement strand
TATGGATTGGGACCGCCTCAACACGGCGGCGTATCAGGATCAAATCGTATCGGCAATCAGAGAGTTTACGGTGGATTATATATATGAGTACAAAATGGACGGAGGGTCAGTTACGGGCGATTTGTGAAACGGGCGGGAATATTCTCGTTTCCGCAGCGGCGGGTTCCGGCAAAACGGCCGTGCTGATTGAACGCATTTTACGAATCATCAAAGAAAAAACAGATATCGACAGGCTGCTGATCGTGACGTTTACCGCGGTGGCCGCGGCGGAGCTGCGAGAGCGGCTCTATCTTTCTTTACAAAGGGAACTGGAGGCCGATGGGCTGCCGGCCGCGCAGGCAAAGCGTCTCTGCCGCCAGCAGACGCTGTTATCAAAGGCGAATATTATGACGATCCACGCGTTTTGCCAGAATGTTATCAAAAGCAATTCTGTGGAAAGCGGGATCGATGCTTCCTTCCGCATTGCCGATCCGGGAGAGATCGCGATGACGCGCGCCGATGTTATGGACGAAGTCCTGGAACAGTGGTACGAGAAAGAAGACCCATGTTTTTATCGCCTCGTGGAGGTCTACGGCAGTTACCGCAGCGACCAGGGGTTGGCAGACCAAATTTTCTCCCTATATGATTTTGCCCAGAGCAGCCCGGATCCGGATCTTTGGCTTCTTGCGCAGAAAGAAGCGTTCGATCCGTCCCGCATCAGCGATTTCTCCGAAACGAAATGGTGCGGAGACCTGCTGCGGGATTTATCCATCACGGCGGTTTCTTACCGGGAAAATTTTCTGCGTCTGAAAGAATCATGCGAGCGGTACGGAATTACGGAATATGCCGCCATGCTTGAGCAGGACGTGCTCATGACGGAAGAAATGATCCGCGTTTTACAGGAAAGCGGCGCCGGCGGAAAGACCCCGGTAAAATGGGAAGATCTTTACCGCGCGGTCGGTGCGATGCAGTTTGCAAAAGCGCCCGTTATGACGGCGAAACGCAAAGCCGCATACGGAGAAGAAGCGCACGCTGTGATCGCCGCCGTGAAAGAAGAGCGTACGAAGATCGTAAAAAAGATAAAAACCGTCTTTCTTTCCAAGATGGGCGATTCCCCGTCCGCGCCGTATGACGATCTGGTTTTATTGAAGGATGACATGGCCTGCCTGATCGATGTCACGCTCCATTTTGCGGAGGCGTATGCCGGTCGGAAATTTGAAACGCATATTCTGGACTTTAATGATCTGGAACATATCGCGTTCCGTACGCTTTCCGTACGCGGTGAAGATGGCGTATTGAGACGGAGCGAGGTTGCGGAGCGTTACAGCGCTTATTTTGAAGAAGTTTATATCGACGAGTATCAGGATACGAACGAACTGCAGGATGCCATTTTATCCCTGGTTTCCCGGGATGCCGGAGAAGCCGCGGATGCAAATCGCTTTTTGGTCGGAGACGTCAAACAAAGCATTTACGGCTTCCGGCAGGCCAGACCGGATCTGTTCATCGAAAAATATAAAAAATATGGCGCAGCCCAGCAGGATTCCGGCAAACTCGTCATTTTAAATAAGAATTTCCGCAGCCGCCCGGCGGTACTCTCTTCCGTAAACTGCGTGTTCCGGAAAATCATGACGGAAAATACGTGCGGCGTCCCTTACGGGGACGAGGAATCTCTCAATTTTGGGGCTTCTTATTACCCGCAGGCCGGGGGAGAGGATGAAACGGAGTTTTATATCGTCCGCCGCGCGAAACAGAAACGGGAAAATGCGCCGAATTATGAAGCGGAGGTTACGGCCGGGATTGTACGGGACCTCCTCGCGCGGAAGGTGCAGGTATACGACCGGGCGGCAGGAGGACTGCGCGCTATAACATATCGGGATATCGTGATTCTGATGCGGGCGCCGTCTGCGGAAAACGCCGGAGAAGCTTACGTGCAGAGCCTGCAAAAGCTCGGAATCCCCGCGTATTACGGGGAAGCCGGCGGCTTTTTTGCCAATGCCGAGGTGAATATTCTGCTTTCTTTTCTCAAAATTATCGACAATCCACTGCAGGATATCCATTTTGTAGCGGCGATGCGGAATATTTACGGTTTCCCCGATCATGAAATTGCGGAACTCAAAGCGGACAGTCGGCGCAGAAAGGCGGAAGGTGAAACATTTTATGAAATGTGCCTGCGCTATTCCGGCGGCGGTCCGCTCAAGGAGCAGTTGCGGCTGTTTACGGACAGGCTTGCTTCCCTGCGGGAAATTTCGCTCCATATTCCGGTATCGGAGCTGTTATGGATTCTGATGCATGAGAATCATTTTTATGAGCACCTGAAGGAAGGACCGCTGGGCGCCCTGCATATGGCGAATATCAATATTTTATATGCTCGGGCGATCTTATATGATCACAGTACGAATAAGGGTTTGTTCCGCTTCCTGTATTATTTCGACAGCCTGCGAAGACGCAAGGGGGATCTCAGTGAAGCCGCCGCAGCGACGGAGGGGATGGATGTCGTGCGCATCATGAGTATCCATAAAAGCAAAGGTTTGGAATTTCCGGTTGTGATATTGAGCGAGACCGGGAAGCCTTTCAACAAAAGAGACGTGAGCGCGCCGCTGCTGAAGCACCGCCTTCTCGGCCTCGGACCGACGTGTTACCGGGAATCGCTGAAAGTAAAATATCCTTCCGTTATGAAGTTTTGCGTGGCAAGGAGACTGGAAGCGGATTCGAAAGCGGAGGAGATGCGGATTTTATATGTGGCGATGACGCGCGCAGCGGAGAAGCTGATCATTACGGGAAGCATCCGGACGGAATTTGACAAATACGCGGAAATCTGCAAAAATAAATGTTCTTCCGTAACGGGGGATCCTCTGGAATACCATGTTCTGGATGCGAACTGCTTTCTCGACTGGCTGATGATGAGCGGCGTGGTCGGGACGGAGCGGATCCGGTTCCGGGAGGAACCCGAGGCAGAAGAAGATTCACGGAATGATCCCGAAAACGGCGCGGCAAGACGGCAAAGTCTGCCGATTCCGCCGCCGCCGATGACATTTTACAAAGAAGAATATCGGAAAGATGCGGATCCGGTGCCGGCGAAAATTTCCGTCTCGGATCTGAAGCGGATGGCAGACCGCTATGAGAACGGAGAATCGGAACAGACGGGAACGCGTAGACCGAGGATGGCGGAGCTGCCGGATTTTACATATGAAAATTCGTCCGATCTCACGGCGGCGCAGCGGGGAACGGCAGTACACGCCTGTTTGCAGCTGATCGATTACGGCCGGATCCGGGGAATGGGGGATGCCGCCGCCGCGGATTATGCGGAGGAATTGGTACTGTATGCGGAAGATCAAGGATTTTTAGATAAAAACGCTGCCGCCTCCGTCAATAAGGAGATGATCGCCAATTATCTGCAAAGCGCTCTGGCGCAGCGGATCGCCGCCGCGGATGAAGTGAGGAAAGAAATTCCCTTTACCCACCTGACGGAGTGGAACGGTGCCGTTACGGCAGTACAGGGAATCATCGACTGCCTGATCCGGGAGGGCGATCGGTATGCGATCATCGATTTTAAAACGGATGACCGTCCGGATGCGGAAAAATACAAGGCACAGCTTGGCTGTTATGCGGAAAGTATCCGCAGGGCATTCGGCGCGGAGCCGGAACAGATCGTGTATTTTCTGAAACAGAATAAAGAGGTGCGGATA
>CABQCN010000218.1 GCA_902462635.1 uncultured Oscillospiraceae bacterium | reverse complement strand
GAGATGTCCTTTGCTTTCAAAAAAAGAAAGATATTTTTCCCGAATGGTATTTAAACTCAATTTTTCCATAAAAATGAACTCCTGACACTTATTTTAAACGTTGGAAGCAATCTGCTTTTTCCTGCGCAATTCACGCGCAAATACGTGTTTCAGTATAGCACCTGCGGGAAAAATTGTCATCCTAAAATTTTACCGTCTGCCGGTTCCGCATGTCCGGCATTTCAATCCATCAACGTATCTCTGACTGCAATACGGCTTCCGGCGGGCATCCCCATACACTTCGGTCGTGATTTTATTTTCCATATCATAGCGGTAAAGCCGAAACATCATCTGTATAAACAGTTTATTGCAACAACCGTTATACCGATTACAGACTGTTCCTCATATTCCCAAAATTGTTTTGCGTTGAGAATCACAGAATCATCCTGACCGCATACAATTAGCTTCCTGGAACTCCGACTAAACGAGCGTTTTGACGCTGGTATTTTTACTTGCTTTATAGATACCATTATCATAACAATACCCGTTCTCCTGATCTTCGAGCATCCCATATTTTTGTTCGATTAACAGATTTGCGAAGGGATTGATAGAGAAGTTCTGTTCATTTGCATCAGAACAGCCGCCGTACAGGCAAACAGACAGAAAAACAAACAGAACACAAATTATTTTTTTCATTTTATCCCTTCATTTTGTAATAAATTGCCGTAATACGTTTTACTGCGGGACGACAAAACAATCCGTCTTATTCGAACCGGACCGACCGCGCCCATTCTAAAAATTGCGGCGTATATTCGGCTGCGCTTTCTTTAGGACAAGCGAATTGGAACAGCCAATACGCATCTTCTGCGCGGAACACCACTGCGTAATAAAGATACGTGGTCTCATACGGCGTCTTTTCAAACGTAAAATAAGTCAGCCCGCCTTCCGTTTTGATCTCCGCCGAAAGCGAAGCGGAGGCGCCTTCTTCTTCGAGCAGAGAAAAGTCTTCCTTGATCGCGGAAACCGTAACGTCCTCGTCCTCCCACTCATAATACGCCGTCATATTGAAATATTTCCCCTCCGCAAAGGCATCCGTAAGCGTAATATACATGCCGGATTTTGAAAATTCCTTCGCCTTCGGCGCGGAACACGCGCCGCCAAAGCAGAGCGTCAGGATACAAAATAAGCAGAACAAACGTTTAAAGCTGCGCATTGCCGGGATTCCTTCTTTTCTCGATTCTGCCGTATACCGTTTTCACGATGTAATATGCCATAGCGCCGAACAGGATGCCAAGCAGCGTGCCCGCAAAGACATCGGAAGGATAATGGACATAAAGATAAAGACGCGAAAACGCAATCAGCGCCGCAAGAACGAGCGCGCCGGCTCCCCATTTTTTATCATAGGCGAAAAGCGCGGCGGCAGCGGCAAAGGATGCCGACGCATGGCCGGACGGAAAGGAAAAGTCCGTGGGCCTGCTGATGATGATTTCGATTCCTTCTCGGAGATCATACGGCCGGATGCGCCCGACGAGCGGCTTTACGGCGATGTTGCACACGATCAGACTGAGCAGAAGCGCCGCAAGCACCGTCACACCGACGCGGCGTGTTTTCGGCACCGCCGCAAGTACGATACCGAGTAAAATCCAGAACCATCCCGCTTCTCCCAGAAATGTGATGCATTTCATGATCGCGTCCATGGGCTTGCAGGACAAATTTTCTCTGATAAAATCAAGTATTTTGTAATCCAGTTCCGTCATGATCCTTTTCCTTCCGAAAGAGATTTCACCGCTTGGGTGATCGTTTCTTTCTGTGCTTCTCTGCCGTATTTATCGACTTCCGCTTTGTTTTTCTCTCCGTGCGTCAAGCAGCCGGCGCCGCCGATGCAGCCGCCCATACATGCCATACCCTCAATAAAATTATTGTTCAGCACGCCCTTGGAAGCTTTGAGTAGCGCGATACGGCATGCTTCGATCCCGTCGCACGCCGCCGGGCTGAAATTGAAATCTTCGTATCCGTGTTCCTTGAGTCCCTGGCGGACCGCATCGGAAAGGCCGCCGCTGCGCGCAAAAATCCTGCCGTAGTAAGAGGCGTTCTCGAGCGGTTCTTCCTCCAAAGCCGTAATATCGATATCTCTGCTGTCAAACAGAGCCTGCAGCTCCTCAAATGTAATGACGGAATCGATATACGGACGCACCTCATCCTTTTGAAATTCCATCTTTTTAGAAGTGCAGGGTCCCATAAAGACGATTTTCGCCTCCGGGTCCTTGTTTTCTTTGATATACTTGGCAATCGTCGCCACCGGAGAAAGATTTTCGGAAATTTTATCTGCCATCATCGGGAACTGGATCTGTACGTATTTTACGAAAGCCGGACAGCAGGAGCTGAGCAGGAAGCCTTTCTCCGCCAGTTCCGCCGATTCTTGATATGCGACCATATCCGCGCCCAGGGCGGCTTCTACGACTTCCGTAAATCCGAGCGCTTTGATCCCCGCGATTACCTGGCCGAGCTTCGCGTACGTAAATTGGCTGGAAATCGACGGGGCCACCACGGCGATCATTTTATAGTTCCGGTTTTCTTCGCTTTCCTTGAGCAGCCGTACGACATCCAGGATAAACGAGCGGTCGGTGATCGCGCCGAACGGACACATATAAACGCACGCGCCGCACGCCATACATTTATTATGGTCAACTTTCGCCGTTTTATCGTCATTCATCGAGATCGCCTTGATTTTACAGGAATTCTCGCAGGGGCGCTTATAATTCGTAATTGCGCTGTACGGGCACACCTTCGCGCACATGCCGCATTCCACGCATTTCGATTTGTCGATATGCGCTTTTTGATGATGGTCGAAGCTGATGGCCCCTTTTTTGCAGATTTCCTCGCAGCGGTGCGCCAGGCAGCCGCGGCAGGCGTCCGTTACTTCGAACCCGCCGACCGGGCATTCGTCGCAGGCGATGTCGATGACCTGTATGATACTTTTGTCTTTCGGATCCCCCGACATGGTAAGCCCCATTGCAAGCTTGACGCGGTCTGCCAGAATCGCGCGTTCTTTATAAACGCAGCAGCGCATCGTTGCTTCCTTTCCCGGTACGATTTTCTTCGGGATGTCAAGCACGGTTTCGTGCAGCGTGCCCTCCCATTCCTGTTTCGCGACTTCGCGCAGCACTTGATATTTCAAATATTGTACCTTCGTATCGAATCTTCTCATTGGGTTCACTCCTCCATATTCAAAAATAACTTACCCGGATCCGCTTTCCCATCTGTTTCAGGCACGATTCCAGCTCTTGAATCAGCTGCATTTTGACGTCGAATCCGATCGACAGCCCCATGATCTGGTGCGCCGGATTAACGGCCTTGCCGATAAAAAACTGGATATCCGTGGCGTCTTCAAACAGCGCGCGGGCAATCAGGGAAGCGCCGTCGCGTTTATAACTCCATTGCTTGAATTTTTCGTTGTCTTTTAAATAATCCCGCGCATATCTGAGCACTTTCCCCATCGTCACGACGCCTTCCGTAACGAGATCCACCCCTTCAATCTCCGAGATCGGCGGGATTTCCGGATCTATGAGTTCCGTGCGGGGAACGAGCTTTTTCCCAAGATATTCCGCGGCGATTTCAGATGTCGTGCCGCCGCAGACGATGTGTTTGCCCTCTTTGGAGAAGAACAGAGACATCATCTTACTGCAT
>CABQCN010000217.1 GCA_902462635.1 uncultured Oscillospiraceae bacterium | reverse complement strand
CCCCGTTTCCCGTGCGACTTCCGTAAAATCCGTTCCGTTTTCCGATACGGAAATCGTGTACGAATTCGGGAAATAATTTCCATAACCGTTTTTATATCCGGCAGGATACAAGTCCACACGGTTCAGGTCCTTCACGGCGCCGAGATCGAGCAGGAACCAGCCGGTTTCCCCCTGTGCGGCTTCCATATGCCAGCCATAGCTGTTTTCCGTCGAAGTACGCTTTCCATCCACGGCCTTGTAATTATACCGGCTGTCCGCACCGGCGGAATAGGAAGAATAAACGGCACAGTTTTTCGCAAGATTGCTTCCCGCTTTATCCGTTTTGTTTTTCGTCAGGCTCGATACCTCGTAAAGACGGAAGCCGCCTGCTTCAAACGATCCCGTAAAACGGTTGTCGGTAATTTCGACTGCTTTCGCATTGTCGCGCCCGTCCGTCACGTCCGTCAGCGCAGTGATGCCGTTCAGTTCGAACGTAATATCAAGATCATTAGCAAAATCTTTGTTTACGAACATCAGATAATTCTTGCCATCGTACTTATCTACCATTACCGAAACGATAAAATTCTCCTTGGCGACGGAATCCACATACCAGTCGGTGGGAATCCTGCGCGTAGAAGTATCGCGCCGCGGACCGCCGTGATAAATCTCTACGGCATCCAGACGTCCCAAGATATTGCTGACCGCCTTGATCTTTCTGTTATTCTCCGCAATGCCCTCATACGTGTCGGATCGTTCGCCGCTGGGCGCGATGACGCCATCCAGAAACGGTTCCGAACGGTTTACGGCAGACATCCAGGTAAAATACTTCAGATTTTTAAAACCATAGGCAAGCGCGCTGGACGTCAGGAACCGCGTTTCCTCCACGGTGGGTCTGCGGTATTGGGCCACCGGGCTGTCCGCGCCGGTCGACTGGATATACATCGCCGTCTTCACGTCATATTTCAAACCGGCGGCCCAGATCAATTCGATGTTCTGGAACATCTGGGTAGGATAGCTCCCCGCTTCCAGACCTAACGGATATTGGTCGAAAGAGAGGTACGACGTCATTCCCGTCCCGACGGAACTGATCCAATCCTCTATATAACCGCGCTGATCCTCTACGGCGGGAACCGGCGGCAGCAGATTCAACTGCGGGACGCAGCCAGGGTCGGCTTCCAGCATCGTGCGGAAAACGCGCCCGTACGGATTGGCGTTATACGGCTCATCGATGATAAAATATCCGACTACGCTGGGATAATCTTTATATCGGTTCACGAGTTCGATAATTTCGGCTTCGCTCTTTTCCGTCCAGTTTTTGAAATCCGCGTCGGCAATCGTGACCTTTATGCCGTATTTTTCCGTCAGGCGCAGCATATCCTTCATCGTCTGCTCGCCGTTGAAAATCGGATCCGGAATCCATTCCAGAAGATCAATACAGGCTTCCTGCAGGTTGACGAACTGCTCGTCCGTCACAAAGCCTTCCATCGGCGGCCAGAATGCAGAGAGGATGATTTCATCCCCAAGCTGGTCGCCCGTAGCGCTGCCTCCGCCGGACGGCGGCTGCTCTGTTTTTTCTTTGCAACCTGCCATGCACAGGCACAGCAGGATCCCGGCGGTAAGCAGGGATAACATCCGAATCAATAAACCTTTTTTCACTGTTGACGCTCCTTTAACATATATGCTTTTATTTTTATTTCCTGTAAACTCTGGGATAACGGCTTGACTTTGATCGTGCGCTTTTCCCCTGGAAGCAAGGCAAAAAAGTTGTCTTCAAATACCGCTTCCGCATCAAAAGCCACGACGTGCACGTAAGCGGACGCTTCCACCGTAACTGCGCCGTCCATCTTTGTGATCCGGATCCTGTTCTCGCATTCCTGCAGCGGCAGAGTCCCATCCTTGTAGAACGTACGGTATTTCCCTAGCGGGCTGTACAGATCGCAGATCAGAATCTCCCCTTCCGCAGGCGCCAGATTCTCCGCTACGGTACTTGCGGGAAAAACGCAATTTGCCGGGATCCCGATCCTGCGGCGATCCGTCGATGCCGCCGATCCATCCCTTTTGATCCGCGTCAGCACGAGGTCGGCGGTAATTTGTGTCTGAGTATCATTCGTCACGGAAACAGCGAACGCGCCGTTCTCCTGTCTGTCGACCGTTGCCACCACATGGCCTGCCGCGTTCCGAAACGCATAATAAGAGGCCTTCGGCACGCCGTAATAATCGACAAGCGCCCATCCGGACGCCGCCGGCCAGCACTCATTGAACATCCAGTATAGTACGCCGCTGCAGAAGCCCTGATTCCCGCGGTACAGCTCCATAGTCAGACGCATCCACTCGTATTGGATATACTGTAATTTAAACAGGCGGTCCGCGCCGCCGCAGAAACGGCCGAACAAATGCTCCGCGAAAGAAACCGTATAATCAAATAATTCTTTCGGTAAAAACGGATTCGTTTTCGTATGATATTTCCACATTGTCAAATCCGCGCCGTAAATATCCTCCGCGCTCATGAATTTTTTCAGAGAACAAAGCGAAATTGCGCCCATCGTAGGCTCCTCGGCAATAAAGCGGGCCATAAAATCCCGAAAATACACACGATAATTTTCAAGGTTTCCCTGATCGATATACTCCAGCAAATATTCCAAAAATTGCGTATTATGCGTCGTACCGCGCGTCTTCGACGCATAGCGGTCGCCTCCGTACGGACTGGATGGCAAAAACAGACGATGCGGGTCGAATTTTTGTAAAACCGGCGCGATTGCCTGAAGCGCCGCGCGCCGGCCGCTGTAAGAAGGGTCTTTGTCGGTTCCGCGCACCGCGTTTTCATTGTCGCCGGACCACCAGATCAGGCACGGATGATTCCGGAGCTTTTTTGCCGCAGATTCCGCTTCCAGCGAAAGCTGCCGGAGAAACCAGGGTTCCTCTTCCGGATAGGTACCGCATGCCATCAGGAAGTCCTGTGTCACAAGGATGCCAAGCCTGTCGCATTCGTTATAAAAATGTTGTTTTTCAAAAATACCGCCGCCCCAGACACGGATCATATTGATATGCGCATCCGCCGCCATTTCCAGGAGATACGTAATCTTTTCCTCTGTCTCCGCTGAAGGAAACGGTTCACTGGGAACCCAGTTTCCACCGCGGCACCACACCGGTTTTCCGTTGACTGCTACCGTAAAACCCGAAAAAGTACCGTTGAAATCATATTCTTTACCGCTCTGTGTATTTTGCAGTTTGCGGCACATTTCATAATATTCGCTGCCCGGCGGATCCGCAATCTGCCGGACGGTTGCCGTCCGGATCCCAAATCTGCAGGAAGCCGCAACCGCGCCGCCGATCTTTATCCGAAATAAATAAAGCGGCTGCGCGCCCATCCCGTTCGGAAACCAGAGGTGCGGATCTTTGATCGTGATCCGTTCTTTGCGAAATTCTTCCGCGCAATAAAAATCATTTTCATATATGACGCTGCCCGACGGATCGCAAAGTTCCGCGCGGGCCGTGCAGGTTTTACAAAAATGCAGTTCGGCCGCAATTTCCGCCCATTCTTCATCCGCCGTAATCGTATAAAGATAAATATCGTCGTCCGTGATTTCGGGTTGCCCGACCCGAAGGGAAACCGGCCTGTAAATACCGCAGGTCACGAAACGCGCGACCCAATCCCAGCCGTAGGTGCACTGCATCCGCCGCGTATAAAG
>CABQCN010000216.1 GCA_902462635.1 uncultured Oscillospiraceae bacterium | reverse complement strand
TTTACGTATGAAGAGATGCGGGAACTCTCCTACGCGGGGTTCAGCGTACTGCACGAGGAGGCGCTTGCGCCCGTTTATAAAAAAGGAATCCCGGTAAACATCCGCAATACAAACAATCCGGATGCGCCGGGAACATTTATCGTCCCGGATAAAAAGGCGCCGAAACCGACGCTTCCCGTAGCGGGAATCGCCGCGGATACCGGTTTTATTACGATTCACGTTTATAAATATATGATGAACCGTCTGATCGGTTACGCGCGGAAACTTTTGTCCGTACTGGAGGACGAGGGTGTTTCATTCGAACATATGCCTTCCGGAATCGACAGTATTTCCTTGATTGTCCGTGAAAAAAACTGCCCGCCGGAGAAATTGGAACGGATCGTGGCCAAATACGAACAGCTGGATGCGGATTCCGTGACGATCGACAAAGATCAGGCGATCGTCATGCTGGTCGGCCGCGGCATGACAAAAACGGTCGGCGTTGCGACGCGCGCTACCGCGGCGTTTTCAAAGGCGAAGATCAATATCCGTATGATCAATCAGGGCTCTTCCGAAGTCAGTATTATGTTCGGGGTGGAAGCAAAAGATGCAAAACCTTCGGTGATCGCCCTGTACAATGAATTTTTTAATTAGATTCTTTTTCCGCGGCGTTCGAGGCCTGCCGTGCTTTCGGTTTCTTTAAAATACTGCTTGAAAGCGGTTTATACGTCAGCAGCGTCAAAAGCGAAACGACGATCCATTTCATGGCGTTAAACGGCATCGTTGCGTATACGATGATGCTTTTGATATCCGTCATGGAATCCGTAATCGCCTGCGCCATGGAAAGTACGGCATCGAGGCCGAACGCTTTTGCATACAACGGGATGACCACCCAGTAATTCAAGGCGGCGGATATGGCGACAGCCGATAAAAGGGAAATTCCCAAAGCCAGCATCGCGCCCTTTTTCGTATGCTTTTTACGATAAATAAGCCCTGCCGGAATAATAAACGATAGGCCAACGACCGCATCTGCGATAAAGCCGATGCCCATACTGTCTTTAAAAGTAGAACCGATCAGAAATGCAAGAAGATTCTTTAATAGGATGGTGGCGCCGCCTGCGGCGGGTCCCATGGAAAACGTTGCAAGGACGACCGGAAAATAGCTCAAATCCAATTTGTAAAATTCCGGGAAAATAGGAATTCTCAATTCCAAAAGCATCAAAACCCCTGCAATGGTGCTTAACAATGCAATCCTTGTGAGATAAAAGGTACGGTCTGCCGATTTTGATAAATTGGCGGAATGGTTTGACATACGATCTACTCCTCTCATCCGGACTTGACGCGACTGCGCTTTACCGTCGGCTGCGGAATTACACCGCATCTGTTCCGCCGCTGTAAAAATTTGCGGAACTCGCAGGCTTGCGGCCGTTCAATCGGCCGCTTTACTGCCGGTTGGGATTTACACCCTACCCCGAAGTACGAATGCTATATTACATCGTATCATAGAATATGTCAATCTGTATTTTTAGGTTCCTGCATTATAATTCGGCATCATTTCCATTCGTTGTGTACCGCCTCTACAATCAGATCCTCAAAATTGCAGCGGGCGTAAATCTGATATTCCCTGTCCGTGACGCGCCGGAAGGTATATTCTTTGCCCAGGCGTTTTTCGCCGTAGTTTTTCCATCCGTTGACGCAGCCGTTGCGGTCGTACCGATATTCGCACAGGGAAGATCCGTCTTCCCGGTATACTTTCCTGCCGGCAAGTTTCCCGGAGACGTCGTATTCATATGCATATTTCGATTGTATCTTGCCGGCGTCCGTATACGTTTCCCAATCGGAATGTTCGCCGGCTTCATCGTTTTGATATTCCGTCCAGGAAAGCAGTTTGTTGTCCGCATCGTATCGGTTGCAGCGGATAACCCAGCCATGCTCGTCGTATACGAATACGCGGCAGTCACGGAATACGGAATCTTCCGTATAATTCGTCTCTTTGATTTGCCTTCCATCCGCATCGTATTCCTGCATGGCGTATCCGCCGGTCTTGCTGATGCAATAAACGCTCCCCGTCCTACGGTAATTTTCGTCGTATAAATATTCCGCCGAACGCAGCGGGAGCGCGCCGTCCGCCGAACGGAAGGACCACTTTTTCATATATGCGTTTCCGCTGCGGTCATATGCGAAATCCAGGACGGCTTCTACGGCGCCGTAAGATTTATATTGGGACACTCTGCCCTGGCTGTCATACAGGTATTCCGCATAGGCCCGGCCCGTCGTTTCCTGGATCATGGAAATTTTGGACAGCTGCCCGTCCGCATCATATTCATAGGCGGATGCCGCTCTTCCCGTTCCGAAAATATGGTGAATCTCTTTGATTTTCCGTCCCTTTTGATCGAATTCGCATTCCGCCCAGTACCAGCTGTTATCACGGTCATGCGCGCATTTTACAACCCGCCCGTCGGCGTCGTATTCCAGATCGCACAAATCGCAAACGGTATGGTCCGCAGTCAGAAGTTGTGTTGAAACAGCCCCCGCATCGCCTCTGCCGAAAAAGAGCGCGGGCAGCAGCTGCCCATCCTTGTGAAACAAAAATTCATAGTCGTATCCCAGCAGCTCAAATTCTCCCGTGACATGCATTGCGCCGCCGTATCGATTATAAACTTGTTCGCGCCGATGCTCCATCTGCGTATGGGTGTCGTCGTAAATCCGCGTTTCCGCGGCTTCGATCGGATTTCCAGTCGCGGATCGGATTTTCGTTTCGTTTTGATTTCCGTTTTCATCATAAAGATACTCGAAGTCGCAGCAAACTTCATCCTCCGACATATATTCGATATACCGCACGGAACGCAGCAATCCGCTGTCATACAGTTCATACGCGTACGTAGTTCTTGCATCAGGAGATTCCTCGTATTCCATTGTCGTACGGATCAGGGTTCCGTTTCTGTCAAATTCGCTGACGGCAACGAGCGCGCAGCGGTCCGCGGCGTTCAGATTGCTGTGATATAAACTCCTTGTGGTCAACCGCCCGGCACCGTCGTATTCGCAAACATAAGAATGGTCGGGAAAGCCGGAAGGTTCATATTTTAAAATCGTCTTTCGGGTCAGTCTCTGATCGGCGTCGTATGCAAAGACTTCCTTTGTTCCGCTGCGGGGCGATTGCTTTTCCACAACCGTTCCGGTTTCATTGAATACGATCGTCAGCGCCGTTTTGCCGTTACTGTCTTTTGCCGTGACCGTATTGCCATCGTATTCGTAAGTAAGCACATAATCGTCTGCAAGCCGGATCGACGACAGCGCTTGGAATTCTCCGATCCGCTCAGGCGTCGGCGTAGCCGGCGCCGCCGTTTTTACAGAAGAAGGTACGATGGTCCGTACGGATTCTTCTGCGCCCGGATCCGGTCGTCCGCGCAAATTCCGCAGCGTAAAATATCCGCCGGTGCAGACAAGCAGTCCCGCCAGCATTCCCGCGCCGATTTTTATTTTCAACGGCGTGAAAAATTTGCCGGACTCCTTCTGTGTGTCTTGCGCCGTCTGCTTTTTTTGTGCCTGCTTGTCTTGTTCTTCCATAAAATCATAACTTCTTTCTGTTTTATGTCCTTTTTATGTTTTTTCTTCTGGGAATAAAATACCCGTTTTTCCATGAAATGTCAAGTATTGCGCGCTCCTGCAAAAAAAAATAAAAATACTGCCCCGAACCCAAG
>CABQCN010000215.1 GCA_902462635.1 uncultured Oscillospiraceae bacterium | reverse complement strand
CACTCTCAATGACAGCACACACTATGTTGTTTTTTGTTGTTGAATAAATTGTCATTTTTGTCTCCTTTGCGAGTTCGTTAAGTCAGTATAGTTTACCACACAACGATGAATTTTCCTATTGCTTGTGCGGCAGACAAGGGAGCGAAAGCAGTGAGTGCTTTCGTTCTTGATAACTATGATATTTCTTTACATCTGCTTGTATCGCTTTATATCTCCGTAAGAAATTCGGGCACCAAAGCGTTAAAATTCGATTTGTTTTTTAGCACCTTGAAAGGCGAAAAATCATTTATTTACAATGGTTTTCACAGTCAAATGCTTTTTAGTAATGAAAAAACAAATACTATTTTTTATTGCCGCCATCTGGAGGGTTCAGATCACAGGACTTCGAACCCTTGAAAAAACAAGAAAGAATCATGCGAATGCGCACGATTCTTTCTTTGTCTGTTATGTATAAAAAGATATTTTAGATTTTGGACGGACAGATTCGAACCCATGTAGGTGAGATTATGCTCATTTTATTTCATCAGATGATGTTCTAAGGATTTTTATAACATTATATATTTGATAAGGAAAATAAAACAGAAAACCCACATAACCTGCACAAGCAAATGTTATCACCCATAATAACGAAGCAATTATCTTAAATTTAAACGACCGTTTGGAAATATATCGAATAGTTAATATGATCCCAGAAAGAACCATGCTAAAGCCAAAGCCACCTAAACATCCAAATAATAAAAACGATTGCAATTTACTGCCATTGATACGCGGTTCTATTGAACCGACTAATCCATAAATAATAAATCCTGTAAGCAATACGCACATCGTACTCACTAAATATTCCAACCTTTTTTCTTTTGTCATTGTGCAAATTCCTTTCACAAAATATAAATAATTTTTCTTAAAGTATAACACGACACTACCTATTCTTCAATCATAACTTAAAAAAGATGTCGACAAAAATTGACAGTCTTTTTGGCAGGGTCTGACAAAAAAAGATGCCGTCAGAATAACAGCCATGGTTAGGTATTGCAAGGGTGAGTTACCAGCTGCAAAGAGTTTCATTTACCAAGTAATGGTCCGCCTCTTCTCTTGACTTAAAAACAATAATTTTCTTATTCTTTTTGAACAAATCAATCAATTCATATATGTGCGGTACGTTGTCTTTTCGAAAATCAACAATCCATTGTTTGAATTCCTCATCTAATTCCGTTTCCAGCCATGGCAAATCTTCGTGCATAACGCCAACACGAGATTGTGCGCCAGCGAGGCATACTTCCAACGGGTAATCCATCAAAAAGACCGTATCGCATGCCCTTAATCGAAGTTCAAGCGTACGTTGGTAGTTACCATCAATAATCCATTTATCTTTTTCAAGTATCTCCATTAGCATCGTGTCAAATTCTTCCTTGGAGATATTCGTCTTATCAGGCTTGTGCCACAACAAATCCAGATAATATAACGGAAGCTTTGTGATATCCCTTAATCTGCGTGCAAATGTACTTTTTCCGGAACCGGGACATCCAATCACAATTACTTTTTGCATAAATTCCCCTCATTTTCATGTTATTGTTCCATATGATTTTCTCTACAGCAAACGCTTACTCGAATCAAAACCCGTGTTTATTTTTATGTGGCAGGGCCTGTAAAAGATGCAGGCGAACCCCCGTAGAGAGAAGGTTCCGCACGTGGAACATTCCCAGGAACGATCCATAAAAAAGCTGTCGATTTTATTCGACAAAAAAGCTGCCGATTTATTCGACAGCTTTCGCAGCTTTGGCGGAGAAGGAGGGATTCGAACCCTCGAAACCGTTTTGCGGTTTACACGATTTCCAGTCGTGCGCCCTCGACCGGACTAGGCGACTTCTCCACGACAATCATTAATGCTGCGTATCCGCGCGGGACAGGCAGCCGTCTTTTGACAAGACCTGTGTATTATAAGGCATCGATATTCCTTTGTCAAATATTATTTTCCGTAAAGAAACGTTCCCGACTTTATGGCTGCGGTTACTTTGATATTGCGGATTTCCATTGGCGCAACGGTGAGCGGGTTCGCGTCGAGGATGGTAAAATCCGCGTTCTTGCCGGGACGGATGCTGCCTTTGGAATCTTCTTCGAAATATTGGTACGCCGCGTTGCAGGTAACGGCTTTCAGGGCGTCGAGGACCGAAACCGATTCCTCTTTGCCGAGAACCGCACCCTTTTTCGTCATGCGATTCACGGCGCACCAGACGGTTTCCAGCATATCCGGATCCGTAACGGGCGTATCCTGATGGAAGGTATACAAGATGCCCGCATTGCGCGCGGACGCTGCGGGGCTGATCGCAGCGGCGCGTTCCGGCCCGAAATTTTTAAGATGCGTATCTCCCCAGTGATATACGTGACCGACAAAGAAAGACGGAATGACCCCCAGCCGCTTCACCGCTTCCAGCTGATCCCTGCCAAGAAGCTGCGCGTGGATCATCACGGGGCGCAGCCGGCGAACGTCCAGCCCGGCGGAAAACGCGGCGTCCAAGCAGCGAAGATACTGCGCTGCCGCCGCATCGCCGTTGCAGTGCGCCAGGATCTGCAGGCGGCGTTCATACGCATAGCCGATCGCCGCCAGAACGTCCTCGTCCCGCATTGTGCCATAGCCGCAATAATCGGGATCGCCCGCGTACGGCGTCCGCATCCAGGCCGTTTTCCCCTGCGGGGAACCATCGAGAAAAATTTTGATGCCGCCGATCTTAAAATGGTTCTCATACCGTTTTACGTTGCCGGGAAAGGCATGCGAAAATGATTCCTCCGACTCCGGTCCGGGGAAGCCCACGACGTCCAGACGCAGCAGACCGCGATCCAGCAGCTGCCGGTACAGCGGGAGCAGCGAATCCACCATCATCCCCTCCTGTACGGTAACGATCCCGTGGGATGCATACAGCGCCTGCGCCTTTTCATATGCCGAAAGGAGCGCGGACACGTCCGGCATCGGCGTCTTCTGCAAATAGGAAACAAAAGCCGTTTCTTCCATATAGCCGGTCAGTCGCCCATCGCGTTTTTCAATCATGCCGCCCGCAGGCGCTTCCGTTTCCGGCGTCACACCGAGCGTTCGCAGCGCCAAGCTGTTGAAAACGCCCATATGTCCGGACTGATGCTGCAAGACCATCGGGTGTTCCGGCGCGCACCGATCCAAGAACGAGAGCGGCGGATGCGTACCGCCCGGCAGCTCGTTCTGGTCGTATCCCTTGGCGGTTACCCAGCTTCCGGGTAAAATATTATTGTTTCGTATAAATTTTCTGATCCTATATTCGATTTCTTCCAGGCTCGCCGCATCTTCCAGGGAAAGCTGCAGGAACGCGTTCGCTGCTGCGGTAAAATGAGAATGCGGATCCAGGAACGCAGGCAGCATCGTTTTGCCTTGCAAATCATACGGCTCCGCATCGGGCGCCAGCGCCCGCAGCTCCGCGGCCGTCCCTACGGCGCGGATCACGCCATCTTCTGCCAGGACGGCCTGCGCATAGAAGTCTTCCTCCATCGTCAAAATCGTTCCGCCGAAATAAATCGTTTTCACAAGGAAACAGCTCCTTCTTTTTCCTGTTTTTTAAAATATTGGTAATAGCAGCATTCCAGTCGTCCGTTGTACAGCTTTCGGCGCTTATCCGCCTTTCTTCCGAAATGTTTTTCAAAAGATTTATCGGACGATATGATAAAGTAGGACCAAT
>CABQCN010000214.1 GCA_902462635.1 uncultured Oscillospiraceae bacterium | reverse complement strand
ACCGGAACGCCCGCAAAAACGCCGGTTGCCGCGTCTCATACGGCTTCACCCGGCAGGACGCCCGCAAAAACGGCGCCGCGCACGCCAACAGCGCTTGTACAAAGAACGACGGCGGCAAAAACCGCGGCGAAGACGACGGCGCCCGGAAAGACCGCGACACCCGCGAAAGCGACTCCCACCGTAACGCCTGCGCCAACGAATCCGACGCTGAATAAAACATATACGGTGGATCCGCATACGCTCGGTCTCACCGTTGACAAGGATGGTACGATGCTGCTTGCGGGAAAACCTTATTACGGATTCGGCGTCAATTCTTTTACGATGGCGATCCGGTACATTGAAGGCGCAGGACGGCAAATGTACCGCGACCAATTTGAAATTCTAAAAAAATACGATATTCCGTTTGTACGCATTAATTTCGGCGGTTATTGGCCCGATTATTATTGGACTTTCGATTATAATTCCGAAACGATATTACGTCAGCTGCGCGATGTAGTGGAATGCGCGGAAGAATACAATATCGGCCTGATTTGTTCCCTGATGTGGTACGACGGCGCAATTTCCTATTATGTCGGCGAGCATCGTTCCGATATGGGAAATCCCAACAGTGCAACGGTAAAATATGCCAAAAATTACGTCGCCACAATCGTAAAAGAATTCAAAGACAGTCCTGCGATCTGGGCCTGGGAAATCGGAAACGAATATAATCTCGGTGCGGATCTCTGCGATCCCACCTTCCGCTCAAAACTCCCGAACGGCCCCTGTACGCCTTACGCGCCTTCGGGATTCGATTTCTATACGTCGAAAGAATTGCGGAGTTTTTATACGGAAATCGGAAACACGATCAGGAAATATGATAAAACGCGGATGATCACCACAGGGGATGGCGATATGCGCAACGCTTCTCTCTCATTGCGGGACGCGGCGCAGAAAATGAATCCCGCGACGCATCTCTGGACGGAACAATGGACACAGGATACGCCGGATGATTTTTATAAAATGTGCGCGTATTTTACCCCGGATCCGCTCAATACCATTTCCTTTCATTTACAGCATGCGCAGCAGGACGGAAACGGGAGGGCGTCTTTTTTACTGACGCTGGACCGCTTCCGGACAAAGGTATCGACGCTGAAATATTTTCAGGAATACGTCACCGCCGCGCGGCTTGCGAAAAAAGGCTTGTTCTTCGGCGAGCTGGGCGACATGATGTACATGGAGGGCGATAAAGACGCGATCAATGTCTTCCGCAATGTTACGGATTGGATCGTGCAGGCGGAAATACAAATGGCGGCTACCTGGCAATTCAGCAATAACGATCTGAAAGCCACGGACAGCGGGATCGACGGGCAGAAGCTCAGAATTTTACAGGAGAAAAACAAGAACTATAAAAAAGACGGCAAGGCGGATACGGAAATTTACTGGGCAAACAAATAAGCAGACCGTAGGAAGCGGCCGGCATGCTTCAAAATACTTCTTTTTCTTTCCTATCCGAGTGCAACGTCCAGAATCATCATGATCAGAAATCCGCCCATTACGCCAAGCGTTCCGATATTCGAGTGTTCTCCGAGATGCGCTTCCGGAATCAGTTCCTCTACGACGACATAGAGCATCGCGCCGGCGGCGAACGATAAAAGCCACGGCATCAGCGGCTGGATCGTTCCCGCAATCAAAACGACCAGAATCCCGAAGACCGGCTCAACAATGCCGCTCATGGAACCGAAGAAGAACGCTTTCCCGGTCGAAAGGCCCTCTTGTCGCAGCGGCAGTGAAATTGCGGCGCCTTCCGGGAAATTTTGAATGCCGATTCCGAGCGCCAGCGCCAGCGCGGCGGACAGCGACGCGGAATTGTCATGCTGCGCGGCCAGCGCAAAAGACAGGCCGACCGCCATCCCTTCCGGTATATTGTGCAGCGTCACCGCAAGCATCAGAAGCGTTCTGCGCTTCCAGTCGGAACGCAGACCTTCCGGCTGCTTCGCGCCCAGGTGCAGATGCGGCAGCAGAACGTCCAGCAGCATGATAAACCCGATTCCAAGCACAAAACCGGCCGCAGCAGGAATCCATCCGATCTTCCCTGCGCTTTCGGCTTCTTCGATCGCCGGGATCAAAAGACTCCACACGGAAGCCGCAATCATAACGCCAGCCGCAAACCCGAGAAAGATCCGGTTGACCGTTTCGCTGACTTTTCTGCGGAAGAAAAACACCAGCGCGGCGCCCAGCGTCGTCATGAGAAACGTAAATCCTGTGCCCGTCATTGCCCATAAAATCGCCCGCATCTTTACCACCGTCCTTTTTTCGATTGATTTATACCAAAATATAAAACATTTTATTCTTCTGCGCAAGTGCCTTTCCGGAAGGCATATGCCGACGCAGCTTCTTTCTCCGTCGTTTAGGAAACTTATAGTTAGCAATATCTAACTTAACATAAAATAACATACAAAAGACCTCCCGTCAAGAGAAAATTGAGTTTATGATTCCGATGCCGCCTGTTCCGTGCCGGAATTTTACAAAAATTTTCCCTTGACAGTATAATCTGTAACTTGTATAATTACGTTGTATCTGTAATTATTAAAATTACAGAATATGACAGAATCATCGATTTCAAGCAGGAGGTTTTTATGAAACGCAGAAAAAGGATCGCGACCCTATCCACGGCACTCCTTGTTATTTTCTTTTTGGCTGCATGCAGCGCAGGGCTTTCAGATACAGATACGGAGGCTTCCGCTGAAAGACCCGGGAGCGGCGGGATCTTCAGTAATTTTGAAGCGTTGGATATCAATAACAACAAAGTCACGCAAACGATATTTTCCGGAAAAAAACTGACAATGGTCAACATATGGGCAACATTCTGCGGTCCGTGCATCCGGGAAATGCCGGATCTGAAGGTGTTGAGCGAGGAATATTCCGATCAAGATTTCCAGGTCGTCGGAATTCCTGTGGACGTAACGGATAGAAAAGGAACTGTCAACGAAGAATTACTCGCTGCCGCGCGGGAAATTATTACCAAAACAGGAGCCAACTACGTGCATATTTTACCATCGAAAAGCTTGCTGCAAGCAAAATTGAACCAGGTTTCTTCCGTGCCGGAAACTGTTTTTGTCGATGAAAACGGCAGGCAGGTCGGGAAAAGCTATCTCGGTTCGCGTACAAAAGCGCAATGGGCAAAAATCATCGACGCATTGCTGGAGCAGGTAACATGACAAAAAAATGCAAAAACCGGATCGCTGCGATCCTCCTGGCTTTCGGAATCGCATTTATAGCGGCCGGAATCTGCCGCGGCGAAGTAGAAACCGTTTTCCGGAAAGCGGTAAATATATGTCTGGAGTGTATCGGAATTGGGTAAAGTGACGCGAAAAATCAAAAAAAAGAGCCGTCTGGCCGTCCAGCTTTGTGTTACGGCGCTTTCAAATGGTTACATCAAAGGATTTGCCGAAGGAAAAATTTTTACGGGACCGACGAAAGCAGTCTGCGTGCCCGGTCTCAACTGCTATTCCTGTCCCGGTGCGCTGGGAGCCTGTCCGATCGGATCGCTGCAGGCGACGCTCGGCAGCCGGAATTATAAATTCGCATTTTACGTATTGGGATTTCTCATGATCGTCGGCGCGCTGCTCGGCAGGTTCGTATGCGGCTGGCTCTGCCCTTTCGGACTGATTCAGGATTTATTATATAAAATTCCATTCCTCCGGAAATTCAAAACGCTGCCGGG
>CABQCN010000213.1 GCA_902462635.1 uncultured Oscillospiraceae bacterium | reverse complement strand
GTTGCCGCTCCAGCCCCCCAGTGCCGACGAGAGCAGGCACTGCCCGGAAAGCGACATGCAAAGCGCGCCGTGACAAAATACTTCGACCTCCATTATTTTCGCCTCGCAAAGCGCTCGGATTTCCCGGATGGAAAGCTCCCGCGCCGCAATACACCGTTCGAAGCCGAATTGCTTTAAGAAGTTCAGGCCTTCTTCATTATAAATACTCATTTGCGTGCTGGCGTGGAGCGCGCAGGGAACCGCCGGCCTGTTTTCACAAATTTTTGCAAGTAAACCCAAATCCTGTAAAATGAGCGCGTCGATTCCGCACGCGGCGGCTTTTTTTGCCGTTTCATAGGCCTCGTCGATTTCGTCCTCAAAAAAGATCGTATTAAAAGCAAGATAAACGCGGACGCCGCGGATATGGGCATAGCCCACCGCTTCTTCCAGCTCCTGCAGCGTAAAATTATCCGCGCCCATGCGCGCGCTGCCGGCCTTAAGCCCCAGATAAACCGCGTCGGCGCCGTTTTGCACCGCCGCTTTCAGGCAGGCAAAAGAACCTGCCGGAGCAAGAAGCTCAGGCAGGCGGCCGGGGACATCATACCTCATCGTATCGATCGATATCGTGATTGGCAGGAAGATAAGAATTGCCGCTTACACCCGTATCTTTCCGGTCGCCGGCAAAGCTCGGATCGGAGACGGCGCCGTGCCGCGCGAGGAGCAGCTGTTTCGACAGCGTATCGATTTGCTGTTCCGCTTTCGCAAGCTGGTCGTCCAGCTCCTGCTTTTCGATTTTCAACCTGTCGTATTCATCCATCATACGCTTGATTTCGGTCTTAAGCGTATTAAAATTTTTCTGGGTTTTGAACAGCTCGTCCGTAATGGAAATCGAAGCCATGACGATCGCAGTCTGTTCTCCCAGCTGGATTCCGCTTTTAGACGCCGCGGCTACCCGGGTATTCAGGTAATGCTCGATCCTGTGCATATATTCTTCCGGCTCGTCATGGAGCAGTGTATATGTCTTTCCGTTTATCGTAAACCTGATCTTGTTTTTTTCAGCCATATCGCCGCCGCTCGTCCTTTCTTTTGAAGTATTTTTTCCATTTTACCAAAAAAGAGGTAAAATGTACATATCAAAAATTTTTTTCTTGCGGCAAAAATAGGGTTGACATTTCCAAAATCGATGTTATACTAATAACAGTAATGATTACTGTTATTGATTTTGCAGCATTACGAAAAAAATGTTACGGAATTCAACGGAGGTATTTAAAATGAAAAAATTTATTTGTACGGTTTGCGGTTATGTTCATGAAGGAGACAGCGCTCCGGAATTTTGCCCGGTATGTAAAGCACCGGCTTCTAAATTCAAAGAGCAGGCGGAAGGCGGCGCGCTGGAATGGGCGGACGAGCACAGAGTCGGCGTTGCGCAGGGCGTAGACGAGGAAGTCATTGCGGGCCTCAGGTCGAACTTTGAGGGCGAATGCACGGAAGTCGGCATGTATCTTGCGATGGCAAGAGTTGCGGAACGGGAAGGATATCCGGAAATCGGCGCATTTTACAAGCTGGCTGCGCATGAAGAAGCGGAACATGCCGCAAAATTTGCAGAACTTCTCGGCGAATGCGTCACCGACAGCACCAAGAAGAATCTTGAACTCAGAGTCGCCGCGGAACACGGCGCCACGCAGGGCAAGAAAGATCTGGCGGTTTTGGCGAAGAAGCTGAATCTCGACGCGATCCACGACACGGTCCATGAGATGTGCAAGGACGAAGCCCGTCACGGCAAAGGCTTCGAAGGTCTCTTAAAGAGATATTTCGGCTGATCAGTTCTTCCATAAAAGAGAAAAGGAAAGGCTTTGATTTGAAAAAATCAAAGCCTTTTTGCGATTTCTGGAATCCGCTTTCCCTGAAGCGATCTCCGGCATCAAAAGCACGCGTAAATTGACGTTAAAATAGGGGTATGCTATAATTTGCCTGGAATTCGTTCTAAAAGGGGGTACTTCTTCATGCCGTACGACGGAATCGTGCTCAGCGGAGCCGTGTGGGAAATAAACGGGCTTCTTTCGGGAAGCCGGATCGAAAAGGTTTTTCAGACCGGGCGGTATGAAATCACGCTGCTCTGCCATTCCCGCGCGGAAAAATACAGACTGCTGATCAGCGCGGATCCGGAGAATCCGCGCATCCACCTTACGAAAAGCAAGAAAGAAAATCCGATGATGGCGCCTCCTTTTGCAATGGTGCTTAGAAAACATATCCAAAGCGGCCGGATTGCCGCGATCGAACAGGAAGGATATGACCGCATCGCCACGATTACAATTGAAACGCATAACGAAATGGGCGATCCCGTGAAGAAAAAGCTGATTGCCGAAATCATGGGAAAATACAGCAATATCATATTGACCTCGGAAAACGGTACGATCTTCGATTCCGTAAAGCGGGTGGACGAAGGGATGAGTTCCGTACGCGAAGTGATGCCGGGGCGAGGTTACCGTTTGCCGCCTCCCCAGGAGAAGCTCGCGCCCGACGCGTTTTCCGCGTTTGCGGACGAAACGGATACGGCTGCGGCGAAAGCGATTCTGAACGGGATTTCCGGTTTCAGTCCGATGCTCAGCAAGGCGGTCTGCATCAGGGCGGCGGTCGATCCGCAGAAAAAAACGCGCGAGCTTACGGCCGCGGAACGGGACCGTTTGGAGGCGGCGCTGCGGGACACCTGCGCGCAGATCCGCGATAAAAATTATACGGCCGGGATTCTCGAGGATGGCAAAGAATTCCATTGCGTCGAAACCGTTCTGGAGACGGCGGGGAAGGTCCGGCGATATAATACGGTCAATCTGATGCTGGATGATTTTTATACGAAAAAAGATACGCAGGACAGGCTGCGGCAAAAGCGCAGCGCCGTGATGAAACATATCCATGCCGGCGCGGAGAAATGCCGGCGTAAACTGCAGATTCATCAGGATACGATGCGGGATACGGCATGTTACGGGGAGTATAAAATATTCGGAGAACTGCTCACCGCGAATTTATACCGCTGTCCCGAATTTGCGGAATCCGTCACGGCAACCGATTATTACAAAGAAGCGATGCCGGAGGTCACGATCCCGCTGGACAAGAATAAAAGCGTTTCGCAGAACGCACAGCTTTATTTTAAGAAATACAGGAAAAACAAAAGCGCGTATGAAAACGCGGTGAAATATGAAGCGGAGTGCCGCGCGGAACTCGAATATCTCGAAAGTGCGGCGGTCATGCTGGAAAACGATACGGAGTTCGACGAAATCGAAGAGGTGCGGCGGGAACTTACGCAGCAGGGGTATATCAAGCCGGAACCGGCCGGTAAAACTGCGAAGCGGCGGCGGGAGGAACCCGCAGCCGCCGGTATGCCGCATGAATACAGGACGGAGGACGGCTATACGATCCTGATCGGGAAGAATAATCTGCAGAACGAAAAGCTGACGTGCCGTATGGCACGCCCGGACGATTTGTGGTTCCATCTGAAAAACGCGCCCGGCTCCCATGTCATCCTGCGCGCTTCGGAACACGCGGGAACCGTAACGGCCCACGCAGTGGAATGCGCCGCGGCGCTGGCCGCGTGGTACAGCAGCGCCCGGAACACCAATAAGGCGGAGGTGGACTACACGCGGGTAAAACATGTGCGCAAGCAGCCGGGCGGACGTCCGGGGATGGTAAACTATACGAATTATAAGACGATAACGATCCGGCCCGGCGCCGCGCCGGAG
>CABQCN010000212.1 GCA_902462635.1 uncultured Oscillospiraceae bacterium | reverse complement strand
CCGCCGTTACGCTGACGAATACGTGCGGATTTGCCGCTTCCCCGGAAGAAGAGCAGAAGGGGCTGCCTGCCGCCGCCGCTTTGTTGGTGACTTCTTTTACAAACAGCGAAATTCCCAAAATCAATATCATTACCGGGAAAGCCTACGGCAGCGCATATCTTGCCATGAACGGCAGACAGACGGGCGCCGATTTGATTTATGCGTGGAACGGCGCGGATATCGCCGTAATCACACCGGAGGCAGGCGCGCTGCTCGTTTATAATGACGAAATCAAGGCCGCCGCCGATCCCGCTGCGGCACGCAAAGAATTCATTGCGAAATACCGCAGCGAATATGCGACGCCGGTATACGCCGCATACAAAGGGTTCGTGGACGACATTATTTCACCGGCGGAAACAAGGGCGCGGATCATCAGCGCATTATATTTATTAGATTAAGAGAAAGGATGGCATTTTACGATGAAAAAATATAACATTAAAGTGAACGGCGTTTCTTATGAAGTGGAAGTAGAAGAAGCAGGAGGGGAATCCGCTCCGGTGCGGACGCAGGCCGCCGCACCTGTAATGCCCTCCACGCCTGCAGCACCCGCGGCTGCATCTTCCGCAGGCGCAAACTCCATAACCGCGCCGATGCCGGGTACGATCGTCAAAATACAGGTCAAAGCAGGGGACGCTGTGAAAAAGGGAGACGTATTGCTGGTCCTGGAAGCGATGAAAATGGAAAATGACATTACCGCCCCCGCGGACTGCACGATTGCTTCCGTAAACGTAGCGCAGGGCGCGTCCGTTTCAACGGGCGATGTTCTTGTTACGTACTGAGAAAGGACTTGACACCGATGGTGAGAATTACAGAAACCGTATTGAGAGATGCGCATCAGTCTCTGATCGCTACGCGAATGACCACGGAGCAGATGCTCCCGATCGTGGAACGTCTGGATAATATCGGATACAACGCGCTGGAAGCCTGGGGAGGGGCGACGTTCGACGCTTCTCTGCGTTTTCTGAACGAAGATCCCTGGGAACGCCTTCGGAAAATAAAGGCAAAGGCAAAAAAAACCCCGCTCCAAATGCTTCTCAGAGGCCAGAATATCCTCGGATATAAACATTACGCCGACGACGTTGTGGATTATTTCGTCCAGAAGGCGATTGCCAACGGGATGGATATCATCCGTATTTTCGACGCGCTCAACGATCCCCGCAATATCGAACGCGCAATGAAAGCCTGTTTAAAGGAAGGCGGGCATGCGCAGGGTTGTATCTGCTATACGATCAGCCCGTATCATAACCTGGAAATTTTCGTACGCGATGCGAAGCGGCTGGAAGAAATGGGCGCATCTTCGATCTGTATCAAAGATATGGCCGGCCTGCTGCTTCCGTTCGAAGCCTATAAACTCGTAAAGGCGCTGAAAGAAAACGTTTCCGTACCGATCGAGCTGCATACGCATTATACGAGCGGCTGCGGTTCCATGGCATATCTCAAAGCCATCGAAGCAGGCGTCGATATCATTGACTGCGCGATTTCGCCCTTTGCGATGGGCACGTCCCAGCCTCCAACGGAGCCGATCGTGGCGACGCTTGCCGGTACGGAATACGATACCGGGTTGGATCTGAAAGCGCTCAGCGAGATTGCCGATTATTTCCGCCCGATCAGGGAAGAATATATCAAATCCGGCCAGCTGGATCCGAAAATGCTCGGCGTCGATATCAATGCGCTGATCTATCAGGTGCCCGGCGGGATGCTTTCGAATCTTGTTTCGCAGCTGAAGCAGGCAAATGCAATGGATAAATATGAAGATGTTTTAAAGGAAGTCCCGCGTGTGCGCGCGGATCTCGGATATCCGCCGCTGGTTACGCCATCCAGCCAAATCGTAGGCTCCCAGGCAGTTTTGAACGTCCTTTCCGGAGAACGCTACAAGATGGTTACAAAGGAGACGAAGGGCGTTGTCAAAGGCGAATACGGCGCTACGCCTGCGCCTGTCAGCGACGAGATCAAAGCGCTCATCCTGAAAGGGGAAGCGCCGATCACCTGTCGTCCGGCAGATCTCCTCGAGCCGGAACTCGATAAAATACGCGCAGAAATCAAACAGTACATCGAGCAGGAAGAAGACGTTCTCACCTATGCGCTCTTCCCGCAGCAGGCGCTGGCTTTTTTCAAGAAGCGCCAGGCGGCAAACTATAAGCTGGATGCTTCCCAAGCGGATTTTACGAATCAACTCCATCCGGTATAATCCGATATGAAGAAAGAATTCGATTATGATTGCATCGTCATCGGCGGCGGACCTGCCGGTCTCATGGCAGCCATACAAGCGGCTGCCGCGGGCGGCAGGGTCGCCGTTCTCGATAAAAACAATTTACTCTGCAAAAAGCTCCGGATCACCGGAAAGGGGCGCTGCAACCTCACAAACGATTGCGATTTCGACACGCTGATGGCGAATATCCCCCGTAATCCGAAATTTTTGTTTTCTGCTTTTAAAAACTTTTCCAATACGGATGTTATCGATTTTTTCCATACGCTGGGTTTGCAGACCGTTACAGAACGGGGCGGACGCGTATTCCCCGCAACGCAAAAAGCAGGCGATGTCGCGGGCGCGTTGATTTCCTGCGCAAAAGCAAACGGAATCGCCATCTTTCTGAACACCCGCGCCGTCTCGATCCATACGGAAGACAACGATGTATGTGGCGTCTGCTGCTGCGGCCCGGATAACGAACAAAAACGGTTCTCCGCGCCTGCCGTGATCGTTGCAACCGGCGGGCTTTCCTATCCGCTGACCGGCAGTACGGGAGACGGATATCGTTTTGCCGAAGATGCCGGGCACACCATTGCGCCGCCGCATGCCTCGCTGGCAGCACTTCTGTCAAGAGAATCCTTTATTCCGGAGCTGGAAGGTTTATCTTTAAAAAATATTTCCGTTTCGCTGCTGGAAAACGGCGTTTCCGTTTATCGGGATTTCGGGGAATTGCTCTTTACCGGTTCGGGCGTTTCCGGTCCCGTTATATTGAGCGCATCCGCATATTATAAGCCGAAAGCGAACATGACGCTTATTATCGACCTGAAGCCCGCTTTGGAGGAACAGAAACTTTACGACCGCCTGCAAAGGGATTTTGCTGCGTTTGACCGTAAAATATTTTCCAATGCGCTGGACAGGCTTCTTCCCAAAAAGCTGATTCCCGTTATCATCGAACGCACAAAGATTCCGCCGGGAAAACAAGTCAATCAGTTAAGCCGTGAAGAACGGCGGAGCATCGTACATCTGCTGAAGCATTTTACCGTCCGGATCGACGGAATCGACGACGTGAAAAATGCAATCGTTACCGCCGGTGGTGTCAGCGTCCGGGAAATCGACCCGAAAACGATGGCGTCTAAAATCTGCCGCGGCCTGTATTTTGCAGGCGAGGTCCTGGATGTGGATGGATATACGGGCGGCTTTAATCTCACGATCGCTTTTTCCACCGGATTTTCCGCCGGCCGAGCCGTCGGAAAAAGAAATGACTTTTCGGAGAAAATGTAATATAATAGAAAAGTAAATTGTTTTGCGGAGGTTTTGATCCATGAATATATTAGTAACCGGCGGAGCCGGATTTATCGGAAGTCATACGTGCGTCTCCTTATTAGAAGAAGGGCATCGCGTAATTGCATTCGACAACTTTTACAATTCAAAAGAAACCGTAATCGAGAATATCAAAAAAATCACCGGGAAAGAATTTATATTTTACAATGCGGACCTGACGGTCCCGGAC
>CABQCN010000211.1 GCA_902462635.1 uncultured Oscillospiraceae bacterium | reverse complement strand
GTTCCTACCATAATCGCCGTAGGCGTCGCAAGTCCCAGGGCGCACGGACAGGAAATCACAAGCACGGATACCGCGTTCGTCAGGGCAAATTCGAAAGACTGCCCGAGCAGCAGCCATACGGCCGCCGCCAAGACGGCGATCACAATGACAATCGGCACGAAAATCCCGCTCACTTTGTCCGCCAGCTTTGAAATCGGTGCTTTCGAGGAAGCCGCTTCTTCCACGAGCCGGATGATCTGCGCGATCGTCGTATCCGTTCCGACGCGCGTAGCGCGCATTTTACCGAACCCGCTCCGGTTGACCGTCGCGCCCGTCAGCGCCGCGCCCGGCGCTTTGTCGGCCGGCAGGCTTTCCCCGGTAATCGCGGATTCGTCTACCGAAAGACTTCCTTCTATCAAAATCCCATCCACCGGAATGGATGCGCCCGATTTGATGTGTAAAATATCGTTTTCCGCAACGTCTTTCGTTTCGATTTCCACAATCCGGCCGTCGCGTTCGCAAAGCGCCGTTTTCGGCGTCATTGCGAGCAGTTTCTTAATGGCTTCCCCCGTTTTGTTTTTCGCGCCGGCTTCCAGCGTCTTGCCAAGGGTAATCAGCGTCAGGATCATGGCGCACGATTCAAAATAATAATGATGGCTTCCGCCTCCCAGCAGCAGGTAAACGCTGTAAAGAAAAGACGCCGCCGTACCGATCGCGATGAGAGACTCCATACTTGGGCTGAGCCGCGCCAGATTTTTGACGCCTTTCCAAATATATTTTATATTGACGAGGATCACGGGCACGCAAAGCGCGGCCTGCACGTATCCCACGCCTTTAAAATGAAAAATCTGAAAGGCCTCGATCCCGGTCATCGGCGCCATCGACAGGATAAAAAGCGGGATCGTGAAAACGAGAGACCACAGGCGCCTTTTCATGATTTGCGCTTCCGTTGAAACGCCGGCGCCGGATTCCGGCCGTTCGGCCCCGGTTCTTTCGGCAGCCCCGTATCCGCCCTTTTCCACGGCTTTTATGATCTCCGCGCTTGAAAGCCGATCCTTGTCATATTCGGTATCCATCGTGCCGCTCAGCAGATTGACATGGACTTTTACGATCCCGGGCAGCCGGGAAACGCTTTTCTCCACATGCGCCGAGCAGGCCGCGCAGGACATTCCCGTAATTTTGTATGTTTTTTTGACGATGCTGTTTTCCGCTGCGTCCATAACGAACCTCTTTTCCATTCGAGTTAGTCTCCCCATACTTCAAGTATAACATAGCCTTTTATATTATGGCACGAAGTCTCAAAAAATATTTTTGCATTTTACATTGACAGATGAGGTATATAATGATATAAAGTATAGCGTCAGATGAATTTCTTCCGACAATAACGATGAGGAGGCCTGTTTATGCCGATCTCCGCTGATCTGATACGCGGACATACCGATACCATAATATTAGCGCACCTGATCCATAAGGACAGTTACGGATATGAAATCAACAAGGCGATACAATTATCTTCAAACGGTTTATATGAACTGAAAGAAGCAACCTTATATACCGCCTTCAAAAGACTGGAAGACGCCGGATGCATTTCGTCATACTGGGGCGAGGAAGCAACGAATGCAAGACGAAAATATTATAAAATTACGCCGCTTGGCAGGAGTACCTTCGAAAAGCTTCTGGAAGAATGGCGTATCACGCGTGATATTATCGATAAATTATTAAACACGGAGGCTAACTGAAATGCGCGATAAATTGAGAGATTATGTAGAGGAGCTTTTTAAAGATGCGCCCAAAACAAAGCAAATTGTGGAGATGAAGGAAGAAATCATACAAAACACGACCGACCGTTACGACGATCTGATCGGCGAAGGGAAAACGCCCGAAGCCGCTTTCAATATCGCCGTCGCGGGGATCGGCGACGTTTCCGAGCTGATCGGAACAGTCTGCGGCGCCGGGGCGGATCCGGGCATCGCGCCCGGCCAGCCCGTGTATACCAAGGAAGAAATCCGTAAAGATCAACAGCGCAGCGGTACTTTGCTTGCAATTTCGGTCGTGCTTTATATTCTAAGCGTAATTCCCGTAATTCTACTCAGCGATACGAAATATGAAGATACGCTCGGCATCTGTATCATGTTTGTTATGGTTGCCGCAGCGACCGGCATGATCATTTACCGCAGCAAAACGAGACTGCATTATACGAAAACAGACGATACCGTGGTGGAAAACTTTAAAGAGTGGAACCGCGAGAAGGAAGAACGGAAAGCGGTTCGGAAAAGCATCGAGACGGCGCTTTGGTGCATCACGTTCGTATTGTATTTCGTAATCAGCTTTTCTACGGGGAAGTGGTATATCACCTGGGTGATTTTCCTCGTGGCCGGCGCCGTGGAGAATATCATCCGCGCGTGCTTTGATTTGAAAAAGTGAGGGATTCCATGAATAAATCAGCTATTGCCAGAATCATTATCTGGTCTGTCGTCGCCGTGCTCATCGGAGGATTTTTAGTTTCCGCGCTCGCGTTCGATGCGTTCGGCACGATCTTCGACCATTTCAATATCGGCTTCAGTTCGCTGCGTTACGATGAGGAAAAATATTCCAAGGGGAATTTTACCGCGGAGGATGAGATTGAAACGTATAAAATCTATTGGATCGCCGGAGAGATCGATATTTCATTTTACGATGGCAGCGTCATCCGCGCGGAGGAATCGTCCGAACATCAAATAGACGACGATAATACGATGCGTTATCTGATCGAAGATGGCGTTCTGACGATCCGGGCGAGGAAACCCGGCTTCTCTTTCCGATTTGGGAGAAAAGAGCAAAAAAGACTTACGCTGCAGATTCCGCAAGCGCTGACCGGCCGCGTTTCGCTGATTCTGGTCGATTCCGTGTCCGCCCGCGTCAGCCTCTCCGATTTATCGGCGGAAAAATTCCGCCTGGATAATGTTTCCGGCAATGTGATGCTGCGCAACGCGGCGTTCGAATCGATGGATCTCGATACGGTCAGCGGAAACATCAACTGCAGCGACGTCACGGCAGCATTGCTGAAAATAGATACGGTCAGCGGCCGCTGTAATTTTACCGGTTCCGTGAAAAAGATTAATTTCGACAGTGTTTCCGGCGGTATCTACGTCGATTCTTCCCAATTCCCCGAAGAGATCCGTACGGATACGGTCAGCGGCGGCGCTACTTTTAAAATTCCGGCAGAGGGCGGCTTTACGGCCCATCTGGACAGCGTAAGCGGCGACCTGAATTGCAACGCGTCTGTCATCAGCAACGGCAAATCCCGCAAATACGGCGACGGTTCTGCAAAATACGACTTCGACAGCGTAAGCGGCGACGTTTCCATCCACATAAAAGAAAAAGCGAAAACAGCCTAAAGGCAATCCGCCCGATCCGGTCATCTTATCAGCGCGTCCTCGGTACCGAAGGCGCGCTGCGGCTTTCGAAGGACTCCCACGTACAAGAAATCGCAGACAGCCGCAACAGGAAACGGCAAGCAAAGGCGGCCCGCATCCAAAAACGATCAAGAGGATTTAAAAAAGCGCTCGTTTCTCTCCGGCAAAACGCTCTGCCGAGCCGGCGCCCCATGTGAATCTGTTCATCGGAAGTCTCTGTCCTTTCTTTCAGAATGCTTTTTGGTGAATTCATTCTATCATCTCTGGACTTTGACTTTCTCTTTTTTGCTTCCCAGCATTTTAATATATACAAAGTTTCGAATTTCTCAAAATGTTTACAATCGACAGATGCACCTGTCATATAC